>JAZQYK010000024.1:0-22130 GCA_045633505.1 Candidatus Fimenecus sp.
TAACATCGTTCCTAACTCAACAGGTGCTGCAAAGGCTATCGGTCTTGTTATTCCTGAACTTAACGGCAAACTTATCGGTTCTGCACAGAGAGTTCCTGTTCCAACAGGTTCAACAACAATCCTTACAGCTGTTGTTAAGGGTGACGTTACAAAAGAAGGCATCAATGCTGCTATGAAGGCTGCTGCATCAGAAAGCTTCGGCTACAATGAAGACGAAATCGTTTCTTCAGACGTTATCGGTATGAAGTACGGCTCACTCTTCGATGCAACACAGACAATGGTTGCTAAGATTGCTGACGACCTCTATGAAGTACAGGTTGTTTCTTGGTATGACAACGAAAACAGCTACACATCACAGATGGTTCGTACAATCAAATACTTCGCAGAACTTTAATTCTAAAAAGTATATAAAAATTAGAGCAGGTGTAAAAACCTGCTCTTTTTATTTGTCAATTTTAAGTTTGTGTTTTAAAACATTGATTTTTCTAATTATTTTACTTCTCGTTCTTTCATAGCAATTATCAACTTGAGGATGAGGGATGTTTGAACTGCTAACGATTTCTCTGAATAGTCTGTTTAACCGCTTTTTTGCCCTAACAGAAATCTCAGGTGATGGCAAAGATTCGTATTCATCAAAATTATCATCTAAAAGTAGTAAATCTTCAAGCTTATTATTCATAAATATTCACCTCGTTATATCATATAATAACCCATATGGAGTATTTTGGTCAACCCCATTCGGAGTATTTGATACAATCATCCTATGGTGATAATAATGGATACAAGATTAAGAGATTTAAGAACTGACCACGATTTGACGCAGGAACAATGTGCAAAAATCGCCTTTATATCTAAAAATTCGTATATACGATATGAAAATGGTACAAGAGTTCCACCGCTGGATACAATAAAACTTTTTGCAGAATATTATAATGTATCAATTGATTATATTGCAAAATTAACTAATGAAACAAACCCATATAAAAAATAAACCAGAGCAGGTGTAAAAACCTGCTCTTTTTATTTGAATTTTCCAATTTTATGCTTTAAAAGATTGATTTTTCTAACAATTTTACTTCTTATTCGTTCATAGGCGTTATCAACTTCGGGGTGTGGAATATGAGAGCCACCAAAAAAATCTCTGAAAATTTTATTTATTCTTCTCCTGCCACGAACGGATATTTCTGGTTTTGGAAGAGAATTATAATAATCTAAATCTTTTTCCATAAATAATCACCTTATCAATGACATTCTGTGAATGTCATTTTTTGTTTAATTATAACATATAATTTTGATTTGACAAGCACAAAATGTCAATGAGGTGATTATATGTTTATAAATAAAACTGAAAAAGGTACAAACAATGTGTGTGGTAAAGTTTTAGTTGAATACCGTGAAAAACATAAAATATCTCAACGCAAACTTGCAGATATGTTGCAATTATCTGGTTTAGATATTGACAAAAATGCTATTCAAAGAATAGAAGCGGGAAAACGTTTTGTTACTGATATAGAAATAAAGCATTTATCAAAAGTATTAGAATTAAGTTATGAAGATTTATTAGACAAATAATATGAGTAAAACTTTTCGCAGAATATTATAATGTGTCAATTGATTATATTGCAAAATTAACTAATGAAACAAACCCGTATAAAAAATAAACCAGAGCAGGTGTAAAAACCTGCTCTTTTTGTTTTTTTCTTCCATTGACAAAAGAAATAAAAAAGTCTATACTATTTTTATAATGGATAGATTTTGACTATTTTGAACGGAGACTTGTTATGAACATTAAATTTTCTGCGCCGTGCCTTTTAGGACTTGAGGGTCTTGTGGCTCAGGAATTGAAGGATATGGAAGCCGTAAACGTGGAGGCTCAAAACGGCAGAGTTGATTTTGAGGGTGACGAGAGAATTCTTGCCCGTGCCAATATCTGTTCTCGTTACAGCGAACGTATTCTAATCCGTATGGGTGAATTTAAGGCAGTATCCTTTGAACAACTTTTTCAGGGAGTGAAAAAGCTTCCTTGGGAAGAATGGATTGGCAGATTTGACGAGTTTCCTGTAAAAGGACATTCTCTTAATTCTCAACTTCATTCCGTCAGCGACTGTCAGGCAATTATCAAAAAAGCCGTTGTTGAACGGCTTAAAGAAAAATATAATATTTCGTGGTTTGAAGAAACAGGATCAAAGCACCAGATTCAGTTTTCAATTATGAAAGATACGGTGACTGTATTTATTGATACTTCAGGCGTGGGACTCCACAAAAGAGGCTATCGTCCTGTTGCAAACTCTGCGCCAATCAGGGAAACTCTTGCCGCGTCAATGGCAGAACTTGCTCGACTTCGTCATTATCATACGCTTTATGACGTGTGCTGCGGCTCGGGTACAATTCTTATTGAAGGCGCAATGAAAGCACTGAATATCGCGCCGGGACTTCGACGCGCGTTTATTTCGGAAAGATTTGAAAACGTGGGGCCATCGGTGTGGCAAGAAGAACGAAACAGAGCGATGGATTTGGTTATCCGTGATGCTGATTTTATGGCTTATGGCTCGGATATCGATTTCCACGCACTTGAAATTGCCCGAGAAAATGCACGTCGCGCAGGTGTGTCGATAAAAGTTGACCTTTCAAAGAGAGATTTGAAGGATTTTGTCCGTAAAAGTGAAAAGGGTACGGTAATCTGTAATCCGCCTTACGGCGAGCGAATGCTGGATATTAAAACTGCTGAAGATATTTATCGCACAATGGGTAAAATCTTTCCACAAGAAAGAGGCTGGGCTTATTATATTATCAGTCCTGACGAAACCTTTGAAAAATGCTTTGGCAGAAAAGCAGATAAAAGAAGAAAACTCTATAACGGTATGATAAAATGCCAACTTTATATGTATTATAAATAAAGGTGATTTTGTGAAGCATATTTTTGTTGTAAATCCCGTTGCGGGAAAGGGTAAAGCAGTTAATGCTTATATTTCTACAATTGAAAATTATGTAAAAGAGAATAATCTTGACGCCGAAATTTATATCACAAAGGCAAGTCGTGACGGTATGCAACTTGTTGAAGAAAGAGCAAAATCGGGGGAAGAAATCCGCTTTTACTCTTGCGGCGGTGACGGGACTCTTTATGAGGTTGTCAATGGCTGTTATAAATATCCCAACTGTCAGGTTGCAAATATTCCCTTGGGTTCGGGCAACGATTTCTGCCGACTTTTTGGCAAAAATACAAACCTTGATGACCACGTGAACGGAATACCAATGAAATTGGACCTTATTGAAACCGACGGTACAGTAGCAATAAACGAATGTGCAATGGGACTTGACTCCGAAATTTGCATAAGACAAATTTCTTATAAAAAGTTGCCTTGTGTAAACGGTGAATTGGCTTATACCCTGGCGGCTCTCGGCTGTCTTGCGAAAGGCAAAACTAAAAATCAATTTAAAATCACAATTGACGATAACGAGGTTTTTGAGGACGATTATCTTTTCTGTTATATCGGTAATTCCCGTTGGTATGGCGGCGGATACAAGGCGGCGCCAAACGCAATGCCTAATGACAGTCTGATAGATTGTGTTATGGTGAAAAGCGACAGAAGTCCCATAAGACTTTTACCGCTTGTCAGCGTTTATAAAAACGGTGAGCATTTAGACCTTGACATAACCACCTTCCGCCATTGTAAAAAGGTGAAAATTGAGAGCAAAGCTCCTGCGGCGGTGAACGTTGACGGTGAATGTGCTTACGTAACCGAAAGGGAATTTAAACTGTTGGAAAGCGCAATAACCTTTGTTGTGCCGAAAGGTTCAAAATTTTTAAATATGTAAAACCAAGAGATGTTTATTAAAGCATCTCTTTTTTTGCCGTTAATTCTTGCAATATAGCTTCAACTTTGATAGAATAAATTATTACAGTTTTTGAGGTGCAATTATGGGTTTTATCCCTTTTAATTCAAGAGATTTGTTTTTTAAAAATAAATTCGGAAGTGTTTCGTCAGGTGAAGAAATTCATTTTCGCCTTGTTTTGCCACGCAATTTTGCTTGCAGCGGCGCTTTCTTGATGCTTCGCCGTGACGACGGCGACTTTGAAGAAAGACCAATGCTTTGGGCAGGAATGTGCGGAGAAGATGCTGAAATCTGGGATATTCACACCTCTATTGACCGTGAGGGACTTTATTGGTATCACTTTGATTACATTTCAGCTTACGGCAGAAGCTCTGTGCTTGAAGCGGATAACGGTGTCGGCAATTTTTCTTATGGCTACGGCGCCAAAAACGATTGGCAATTAACCGTTACAGAAAAAGGCTTTACTACTCCTGACTGGCTCAAGGGCGGAATTATATATCAGATTTTTCCTGACAGATTTTATAATTCAGGCGCAAAAAAAGAAAACGTGCCGACGGACCGTGTAATGCGCTCCGATTGGGGTAATGAGCCTGAATGGAGACCTACTGCTGACGGTAAGGTTTTAAATAACGACTTTTTCGGTGGGGACTTAAAGGGTATTGAGGAAAAACTGCCTTATCTTGCCGATTTAGGTGTGACCTGTATTTATCTTAACCCTATTTTTGAGTCACATTCAAACCATCGCTACGATACGGCTGATTACAGTAAAATCGACTCTGTTTTGGGTACGGAAAAAGACTTTAAAAGCCTTTGCAAATCCGCGAGAAAGCAGGGGATACACATTATTCTTGACGGTGTATTTTCTCATACAGGTGACGACAGCGTTTATTTCAACAAAAAGGGCAGATATGAAGTTTTAGGTGCTTATAATTCAACGGAAAGCCCATACTATAACTGGTACAAATTTACAAATTATCCTGATAAATATCAAAGCTGGTGGGGATTTGTAACTTTGCCTGAGGTTATGGAAGAAAGTGAAGATTACCGCAATTTTATCAACGGTAAGGGCGGTATAATCGAAAAATGGCTGAAAGCAGGTGCTGACGGCTTCCGTCTTGACGTTGCCGATGAATTGCCCGATATTTTTATTGACGAATTAAGACAAAGGCTTAAAGAAACAAAGCCAGATGCGTTGTTGATGGGTGAGGTCTGGGAGGACGCTACAACAAAGCATAGCTATGGCAGTCGAAGAAGATATCTGCTTGGAAGTCAGTTTGACTCGGTAATGAATTATCCTTTTGCTAATGCAATTCTTGATTTTTGCCGTAACGGTAAGGCAGAGGATTTTATGCAGACCGTTATGAGAATCGTTGAGAATTATCCGAAACAATGTCTTGACGTAATGATGAATCACATCGGCACTCACGATACTGAACGTGCAATTACTAAAATCGCAGGGGAGACCTGTGAATATCGTGACCGCCAGTGGCAATCAACACATTCTCTGGGTGACGAGCAATATAAAAAAGGTGTTGCCCTTTTGAAATGTGCGGCGGCGCTTCAATATACTCTTCCGGGTGTGCCAAGCGTCTATTACGGTGACGAGGCAGGAATGCAGGGCTATAAAGACCCGTTTAACCGAGGTTGTTACCCTTGGGGCAGTGAAAATAAAGATTTAGTTGACTTTTATAAGGCTTTGGGTAAATTAAGACGTGAAAATGACGTTTTCAAGGACGGTTGTTTTACCCCCGTTTCGTCAATTCTCGGGTGTGTAGCATATCGCCGTTATAACGAAAACGGTGATATTATGGTCATTGTCAATCGCAACGAACATCCAATTAACTATCGGCTCCCTGAAGATTATAAAAATGCGCGTTCAATTATGAATTCCTCTGTGGAAAACGGTGAAGTTATAATTGATGGCTGTTCTTTTGTAATCTTATCAAGTTGGTGAAAATAACTTGTAAAATTTATAATAATATGGTATTATTACTTTAGGTATATTGTTTTGGAGGTAACCTTTATGAACAGTAAAAAAATAATATTTGCGACAGTAATGATTTTCCTTGTAATTGTTATGACTTTTGCCGCTTGTAAAAAAGGCACTGAACCAATTGTGGTTACAGACGAAAACGGCAATCCCGTTACTGATATTAACGGTGAAGTAATTACTGTTATTCCCGAAACTGAAATCATCGAAGTTACTGACGAAAACGGTGAAGTTGTTACTAAGGCTAACGGTGAGCCTGAAACTACCATCAGATACATTCCTCAGGACGTTGGAATTCCCGTTACCGATATAAACGGTGAAGCCGTTACAAATGCTGACGGTGAAGTTCTCACAACGATGATTGTTGTGCCTGTGGAAAGCACGACGGGTATTATCATCAACGTACCTGTTACAGATGAAAACGGTGAAACTCAGACCGATGAGGACGGCTCGGTGATTACCGAAACAACGGTATCATCACTTCCTGATGATGCTCCGTCAAATAATATTGCAGTTTCAAATACAATCGGCGGCAGCGGTAACGACAAGTTTACAAGCGTTGCGGCAACCTCTGACGGCGGATTTGTTGCGGCAATGCAAACTTCGTCCCGTGACGGCGGAATGGCAGTTACTTCTGCTTATAAATCTACTGCAAGCGTGCTTGTTAAATTCAGTAAAACAGGCCGTCAGGAATGGATTAAGGCTGTTGGCGGTACCGGTAACACAAACATTAACGATATTGTTGTTGATAAAAAAGGTAATATTTACGTAGTTGGTAATGCTAAAAAGAACGATTTCTTCACTATCAACGGTTCAGAATATGACGCTTTCCTTCAGAAATATACTTCTTCAGGCGAACTTGTTTTCACAAAGGGTTGGGGCGGCAGTTCAAACGAAGTGTTCTATGGCGTGGCAGTTGACGGTGACGGTAACGCTTATGCCGCAGGTTTTGCTTATTCTCAGAACGGCGACTGTGAAAGTCTTGGAATTGCAAAGGCTGATTCTGTTGCCGCAATCGTTAAATTTGACTCTGACGGAAACGTTGTTGCACAAAAAGGCTTCGGTGCTTTTGGTGATTATTTCTCAGACGTTGACGTTAACGATAACGGAGAAATTTTCCTTTCAATGATTATTTCTTCAAAGAAGGATTCCAGCCTTTTCACTCCTTACGGATATGCTGACGTAGCAATGCTCAAACTTGATGAGGATTTCAACATTGTTTTCTCAAAACAATGGGGCGGCTCAAAGGCTGATTATATCGCGCGAATTGCGGCAACCTCTGACGGCGGTTGTGTAGCAGTTGGTAACACGAAATCATCCGACTATTCTTTCGCTTCACTTGGAAACAAGGGTGAAAATGATGCGATGATTACGAAGTTTGACAGCGACGGCTCAATCGGTTGGATTAAAGGCTTTGTGGGAACGGGTAACGACCAGTTCACAAGCGTTGCTCTTGCAAGTGACGGCTCAATCGTTGCGGCAGGTCAGTCAAGCTCTAACACACGTGACTTTAAGTTTGTCGGAAATCTCGGCGGAACAGATGCATTCGTTGCAAAATATACATCAGGCGGTTCGCTTGTTTCAGCTCAGGGCTTCGGCGGCAGCGGTGACGATGAATTCTCTGCGGTTTGTGTGCTTTCAAGCGGACAGACTCTTGCGGCAGGTTCAACTCTTTCAACTGACGGTTATTTTGCAAATCTTAATCCAAAGAGTGACGGAAAAAATAAAACAGGTATGTTCTTCAGCTTCAGATAATTCACAGAAAGGTATTTTCTAATGACTAATTCCTTTGGAAATTTATCAAAATCACAAAAAATACTGTGGATTGTTCTGCGAATAATAATTTTCTGTTGGGGTGTCTATGGGCTTTTTCACGGCTCCGTTGTGGAATTCCTTGAAGCAATATTTGCGATAATTTTCACACACCTCTGGGATTTCTTTCAGATTTTCGGTAAAAAATCCTTTATTATTGAAGTTGATGCCTTTTCACAGACTTTGCTCAATATTTTTATCTTCGTTGCGGTTGTTATCGGTTCAACCCTTAACAACCGTACAACCTTTGAGCATTTTGATTTGGTGACTCATTTCGGTTCGGGTTTTCTTTCGGCTTGGTTTGGCTATGATTTTGCCAATATCGTTTACAGAAAGCGTGGGGATTTGGGTCCTGCAATGTCATCGCTTTTCTCACTTGCTTTTGCATTGAGTATTGCGGTGGGTTGGGAAATCTATGAGTTTTCAATGGACTCGATTTACGGAATGACGCTTCAGCGTGGAAATACGGACACTATGGTTGACTTTATTTCTTGTGCAATCGGCGCGGTGTTGGCGATGCTTCTTGTGGCCTTTCTCAGAAACGGCATAATCGGAAAAAACAAAGAAAAAATGAAAGAATTACGCCGAATTGAAAAAGAAAAAAGTTTGATTAAAAATAAACTTTATAACGAATATATTAAAGAACAGAAAGGAGAGGAAGAATAATGAAAAAAATTACCTCTCTTTTTTTAGTTGTCGCTTTGCTATTAGTGACGTTGGCATCTTGTTCGGGCCCTGCTAAAATAAAGGTTAACGGCACTAAAATTGACAACGAGGTTTACAAATATTTTGAAGACTGCGTTGACGATTCTTTGTCAAAGGACGAGAAAAAAGACAGTATAAAGCAAAGCATTTCAAGATATGTAACGGTTAATTCCGAGTTTGAAAAGCTCGGAATTTCATTGGGCGGCAGTCAGAAAAGTCAGCTTTCAACAACCGTTAATAATTTGTGGCACCTTTACGGCACTTATTATGAAAATATCGGAGTTTCAAAGCAGACACTTTATAAAATCGAGGCATCAAAGGCTTATGAAAAAGCACTTTTGAGTTATTATTATGGCGAAAACGGTGTTTCGCCTGTTAGCGAGGACCAGATAAAAGCATATTTTAATGAAAATTATGTGGCGGTCAGAATGGTAACGGGCTATCTTTTCAATATTGATGAAAACGGTGCAAACGTACCAATGACGGAAGAGCAGAAAAACGATACCGTTAACAGCTTTAATTCAGTTGCAACAATGGTTAATAACGGCTCGACACTTGAAGAAGCGGTTTCTTCTTTGGGTGGCAGTACGGAAATCCGTGACAGCTTGATTTTTGTCAACGAGTCAGCCTCTTTGCCTGAAGGATTTTTCTCTGCGGCAAAGGCAGTGGAAGCCAACAAAGCGGCGGCGATTTCTCTTGGAGATTATATCTTCCTTGTACAGCGAATAGACGTTTTTAATGAGGAATACGGATATTATTCAACCTACCGTGCCGATTGCCTTGAAAAAATGAAGGGCGAAGAATTTTCAAAAATCGTTGACGGTTGGGCAGAAAATTATATTGCTGAATAAAAAATGGGCGATACATATCGTCCCATAAATATGCCTCCTTAGTTCAATGGATAGAATAAATCCCTCCTAAGGATTAGATGTGAGTTCGATTCTCGCAGGGGGTGCCAAAAAACCAAGTCTTTTTTGGGACTTGGTTTTTTTATCCAAGCCGACAGGCTTGGTATATCATCACGACGCAGTCGTGTATATTATCGCCGAAGGCGTATATCATCACACCTTTAGGTGTGTATTTCTATCGGCTTGATGATATACAAAACTAAAGTTTTGATGATATGCAATTCCTTGCGGAATTGATGCTATACAACGCTTTGCGTTGATTTGTTTTAACTTTTGTGCTACAATACATCCAAGGCGGTGATGATATGTCTTTACAAATCATTAAATTGCCTTTGATAAAAAGGAAACAAAAGTCAGGAGGTCGAAGAGAATGAGAATAGTTCCAAGAACGGTAATAAGAATGAGGTCTATACAAGGAATTTTTGTCGGCTTAATTCTCGCAATAGTAGGTGTTGTGTTTGCAATATTTGCAATTAATTCAATTGCTACATACAATGAAAAAAGCAGTACATTTGTAAATACTGTTGCAGAAGTTGTAGAACATAAAACTAACAGTGACGATTTAAAAGCAGTAGTAGTTGAATATGAAGTTGATGGACAGATATATACAGAAGCATCAAAATCTTATACAAGTAACCCTCAAAGTATTGGCACAGAAATTGAAATAAAATACAACCCAATAAATCCAAGTGATGTATTTTGGGCACAAGATAGTAAGACTTTGAATATAATATTCTCAATGTTTGCAGTTGTTTTTATTCTAATAGGTATTGCTGTAACGGTAGATGCTGTTAAGAAAGTGAGAAACGGTATGGCATATATGTAGTTTTTGTTTAATATTTTACCAATATGGTCGGTTGTAGGGGCGATTCACGAATCGCCACAGCACACTTTGGAACGGGACGCCGAGTCGTCGTCCCCTACGACGTCACATTACCATATAAATGAACTCGACAAACTCTAAATTATCAAACAAAAAACGGTAGGTTTTTACCTACCGTTTAATTTTTATACTGCTGTTTTTATTGCCGTCATACCGTGGGTGGTGCGATATTCATTAAGCGGCGCGCCCACAAGCTTCATTGTGCGGTTATACGATTCCTTGCCTTTATCTGAAAATCCGCCTTTTTCAATATCAAGAGGTGTAATTTCATAAACCTTTTTGCCGTTTTCCGTTTTAAGATTTACCCAAGTCGGAATAATATTTACGTCTGAAATTTTTACTGTGCCGTCATTCCACTTTTCAAAAGAGAAGGTGAAAATCATACCGTCTTCCGTGTGTCCTGTTTTGCAAGGGTCCATAATTTCACGTCTCTGGTTTGAAACGGCGTTGCCCATAGAATAAATGCAAACGGTTTCGTGTCCGTTTTCACTTGTGAGAGTGTCAAAAGGTTGAACAACGTGGGGGTGTCCGCCAACAATAACGTCAACACCAAGCTCGCAAAGTTTCTGTGCCATATTCTTCTGATAGTTGTCAGGAGTAAATTGATATTCGTTGCCCCAGTGCATATAGAAAACGACGGCATCAGCACCCTGATTTTTCATTTCGTTTATCGATTTTTCAGCTTCTGAATAAAATGCTGACAAGTTATTATAATCAAAGCTGTTTACAAGCGGACCTGCCTCTGCATTGAGAAGGATTCCGTTAAGAGCCTTTCTTCCAGCGGTGCCGCTGACGGTTTCATAAGTGTAACAAGCCATACCCACTTTTATTCCGTTTATATCGCAGACCTTGTATATCGCACCTGTATTTGTACTTCTTGTGCCGATATATTCAAGACCTTTTTCTTCAACAACCTGAAGTGTACGTTTTAACCCTGAAAGTCCCGTGTCATAGGTGTGATTGTTAGCAGTCAGCACCATATCAACACCCGACGCTTTAAGGCTTGATGCAATTGCATCCGGAGTATTGAACATTGGATAAGCGGAATAACCTCTGTCTTCACCGCCGAGAGTTACCTCAAGATTGGCAATCATCATATCGTAACTGTTGAAATAATCTTTAACTTTTGTAAAAATATTGTCGAAATTATAACTGCCGTCAGAGCTTTTTGCATTTTGTAAAATGGGCTTGTGAATGAGAATATCACCCGTTACGCCGATGGAGACAGTTGCTTCCACAAAAGGCTCAGTAACGATTGGCTCGGTTGTGCTTTGTGCAGCTTCTTCGGAAACGTTGCCGCTGTCGGTTACAGTTCCCGAATTTTTTGCGCTGTGAATAACAAGGGGAGTGATAATAAGCGCAAGGGCTAATATACAAGCAACGGCAATTCGTTTGTTTTTTTCTTTTTTCTCTTTTTTCTGACGGGCAAGGCGTCTTTCGTTTATTACCTGTTCAACTTCTTTTTCGTTATACATAAAATTTCCCTCATCACATTATGAATATAATTATTATACTTTTTCCGCAAAGTTATGTCAACTCGGCAATTTAATTCTATTGATTTTAAGCCGTTGTTGTGTTAATATTATAATGTATAGGTAAATTTTTGTAATCAGGGGGAATAAATGATGTTTAAACTCTATGCAGAACTTACGGTAAACGGCTCAACGCTTACTCACAACAGCTTTGACAATGAAAACTTTTCTTTTGATTTAAAAGAAGAAAAAGACAGTATAAAAGGTGTGTTTACTGCTAAAAAGAATATGACGATGTCAAAATTCATTCTTAAAGGTGAAAAGGATTTTGACGATGACGATTTGTTCTATGCCAACGGTTATCAGGCTTGGACAACGTCAAGAGAATTTTCAAAGAATGACAAGTTTGACGGTCTTATTGAAATTGCAAAGGTTACAAAATTTACGGCTCATTTTGTAGGGCTTTCAGGTGACTATCATTTTGAAAAATACGGTGAAGAAGGCAAATTCCACGGTTATACATATTGCTATTTCCGTGAAAAAGGCGAAAACGAAATCAAACTTTACGGCTCAAAGAGTGAAAGAAAAGGCTACACAATCTTTGAGGTTGATATGAAGGACGATAAATTCAACATTAAAAAGGATGTTGAAGGTCTCACACTTAAAGCAGGTGAAACCTACGAAATGTTCGATATCGCAATTATTGAGGGCGATATGGACAAGGTAATGGATAAATATTTCTTCGATTTCGTTGGTTGCAAAAAGCCTTCCATTGACCATCTTGCAGGTTACACATCATGGTACAACTATTTCCAGAATATCAATGAAGAAATTATTCTTCGTGACCTTAACGGACTTGACAGAGCAAGTGAAAACGTTAACATTTTCCAGGTTGACGACGGTTATCAAGCTGCTGTTGGCGACTGGCTTATTACCGACCACAAAAAATTCCCTCACGGTATGAAATATATTGCAGACAAAATCCACGAAAAAGGATATAAAGCAGGTATCTGGCTTGCTCCGTTCTCTGCACAATGCAACTCAATGATTGCTAAAAAACACCCTGAATGGCTGTTAAGACACAAGCACAACGGCAAAAAAATGCTCGGTTGTCAGGGCTGGGGCGGTGCATATACACTTGATATTTACCATCCTGAAGTTCGTGAATATTTGAGAAAAGTATTCGACACAATCCTCAACGTGTGGGGATTTGATATGGTTAAGCTCGACTTCCTTTACAGTCAGTGTATTGAACCTCGCAACGGCAAAACTCGTGGTGAGATTATGTGTGACGGCGTTGATTTCCTTCGTGAAGTTTGCGGTGACAAGTGGATTCTCGGCTGTGGTGTGCCACTTGGTACTTGTATGGGTATCTTTGATGCTTGTCGTATTTCTTGTGATGTTAACAAGAACTGGAAATTTGAACTTAAGAAGAGCCTTAACATTAACTCTATCGTTACATGTATCAGAACAAATGCTGAAATGCCATCATCACAGAATGCAATTACAAACACGATTTTCCGTAATCACCTTGACGGACGCGCATTCTGTAATGACCCTGACGTGTTCTTCCTTCGTGATATTAACATTGGTTACAATATGGACCAGAAGCTTCTTCACGGTAAGGTCAATTCAATTTGCGGTAACGTGCTTTTCGTTTCTGACAATGCAGGTGACTTTGACGATGAAAGAATTGAATATCTAAAGGATTTCTTCAAAGATAAGGATTACAAGGTTAATTTTGCAGAATTTGAAGATGATGACGTTATTCGCCTTGACTTTACTGAAAACGGTGTTGACAAGACATTGAGACTTAATCTTGACAGTGGCGAAAGTAACGTTCGTGAGTGCCTTTAAGGAGTAAAAATATATGAAACTTGCGGTTATCGGCGGTGGCGGAGTCCGTTCAATGTTTTTGGCGAAAAGTATTGCGGGCAGAGCCGAAAAGATGGGTATAAACGAGCTTGTCTTTATGGATAACAATGAGAAAAAGTTAAATATTTACGGCAAGATGGCGAGAGAGGTTTCTCGCCGTCTTTGTCCATTTATGGAATTCACACTTACAACTGACCCCGTTGAAGCGATTAAGGATGCGGATTATGTGATTACTACAATCCGTGCAGGCGGTGACAGAATGAGATGCCGTGACGAAAGAATTGCTCTTGATTTAGGTATTCTCGGTCAAGAAACAACAGGTGCGGCAGGGTTTTCATTCGCTATGCGTAGTATTCCTGCTTTGAAAGAATACTGTGAGCTTGTGAAAAAATATGCGAAGCCTGATGCTATGGTGTTTAATTTCACAAATCCTGCAGGTGTTGTGTCCCAAACACTTCGTGATATGGGTTATGATTTTACTTATGGCATCTGTGACGCCCCAAGCGGAATGTTAAGAAGATTTGAAGAGCTATATGGTTATCCCGAAAATCATCTTGACGCACTTTGCTATGGACTCAATCACTTGTCATTCTTTAAATATATCAAGGCAGACGGTGTTGATATAACTGCTAAAATTGTAAGCGATGATGAAGCGTATAAAAATACGGATTTGCGATATTTCGACAAGGACTTTTTAATGCAAAAGCAGTACGTCCCCAACGAATATATGTATTATTTTTATAACCGTGAAAAATCAGTTGAAAATATTCTTAATGCCGAGCGTACACGCGGTGAGCAGATTGCGGATATAAATGAAAGAATGACAGAGGAATTGTCGCTTATCGATATTGAAAACGATTTTGAAAAAGCGCTTGAAATATTTGAATATTACTATGGGCTTCGCGAAAATTCCTATATGGCAAGTGAGACAGGTAATCGCAGACAAAGCACTTGGCATTTTGATATGTATGGTGCGGACGACGGCGGTTATGCAGGTGTTGCACTTGGAATAATCGATGCAAAAGCCCAAAAAAGCGATAAAAAAATAATTGCGTGTGTACCGAATACGGATAATGCAATTGATTTTTTAGATGAAACGGATACGGTTGAGATTTCCTGCGAAATTAAAAACGGCAAAGTGACACCCGTTAAAATCGGCGATGTGCCGTTTGAGAATAAAGAGATTATTACAAGGGTAAAAGCCTATGAGCGACTCGCATCAAAGGCGATTATAAACTGTGACCGCGAAAGTGCGGTTGACTGTTTATATCTGCATCCGCTTGTAGCATCTTATTCACTTGCAGAAAAATTGGTTGACAGTTATATTGAGCTTAACAAGGATTTTACGGGAGAATGGAAATGAGTTTTGTAGCGGCTTTTGGAAAACTGAACGTTGATTTGCTTTATTCAGGAATGCCACGAATTCCAAACGAGGGCGAAGAAATCTACTGTAAAGATTTCAAGGTTTGTCTTGGTGGGGGACTCCCTGCAACTATGATTAACTGTTCAAGATTGGGTGTTCCTGCGAAAATCGGCACTTTTTTGGGTGACGATATGTTTTCACAGTTTGCGAAAGCAGAACTCCATAAAAGTGGCACATTGTACGAAGTTTTTGAAAGCAAAAACTATCCGTTAAACATAACGTCTGCAATTATAACTGACCGTGACCGCACTTTTGTGTCTTACGGCGGAACAGAAATTTATTCAGATGAAATGCTCGAAAAAATATATAATTGTCTTAAAGGTGCAAAAGTTGTGGGTATGCAAGAAAATATTTTGCCTGTATATAAGCAACTTAAAAAAGACGGAACAATTTTAGTGCTTGATACGGGTTACAGTGAAGATATGTCCGTTGAAAAGTATAAAGATTTAATCGAAATTGCGGATTATTACACACCTAATATTGATGAAACTGAAAAACTTACGGGAACAAGAGACCCGAAAAAAGCACTCGATTTTCTTCGTAATTACTTTGAAAAACCAATCGTAAAACTCGGCAAAAAAGGTTGTGCAGGGTATGACGGTGATTATTTTACTGTTGACAACATTGACGATTTCAAGTGTGTTGATGCAACAGGTGCAGGGGATGCGTTTCTTGCAGGATTTATCTATGGTCTTTATAATGACTTGGATTTTAGACAATGTATTTTAGCAGGTAATATTACAGGTGGAAAATGTGTTACGGGCGTTGGGTGTTTAACAGGGTTTGTAAGCAAAAAAGAACTCACAGAATATCTTAATAAATATAACAATTTAATTAAGTAAAAGCATTTTGTAGGGGCGGGTCTCCGTGCCCGCCCGAAATCAAAACACAGAAAAGAGGTTGTAGAACGATGTTTATTTTTGTTTTATCGTTACTGATATTATTTGTCAATTTTGTCTCTTTTCATATTTACAATGTTGAGATTATAGACAGTCAGCTCACAAACAGAGAACGAAAAAATAAAAAAGAAAATATTTTTTCAAGACTTTTCTTTATAAAATATTTTAAATTTTCTAATAAATTTCTGTGGGTATGCAATTTGATAAATACTACAATTTCTATTTTTGGAAATTTATGGGTATTTATAAATTTATTCCTGCAAAATGATGACCTTGATAATCTTGTAGGTGGAATATTGCTTTTGACACTTTTGGTTGAGACGATTTTTATGCTGATTTCAAAATTGCTTATTCATATTAATAGACAAAAATCTTGGTTTGCTAAGATTTTTCTTGTTGTATATCTTGCATCTTTAATTATAGGAATAATTGCGTTGTTATTGTAATATTTAACGTGCGGGCACGGAGACCCGCCCTTACAAAAACACTCCGTTAAAATATACTAATCAGGTGACAAAATGAACAACAAAATTGATATATCACAACAAATGGCAACCACATCTGTATGGAAACTTATAATCAAATTAAGTATTCCTGCAATACTTGCACAGATTGTAAATCTTCTTTACAATGTGGTTGATAGAATTTACATTGGCCATATGGAAGATGTAGGCACAGTAGCACTTACGGGTGTTGGACTTTGTGTGCCTGTAATCACTCTCATTTCTGCATTCACAATGCTTGTGGCTCAGGGCGGTGCGCCAAGAGCGGCAATCCAGATGGGAAAGGGTGATATTAAAAAAGCAGAAAAAATCCTCGGTAACTGTTTTGTGTTATTGATTTTCTTCGCAATAATATTAACTGTATTGTTTATGGTCTTCGGCGAAAAGCTTTTAATGCTTTTCGGTGCAAGTGAAAGCACAATTGTATATGCACTTCCATATATGCAGATTTATTCCGCAGGTTCAATTTTTGTAATGCTCTCATTAGGTCTTAATATGTTTATTACTACACAGGGCTTTACAAAAATCAGTATGGCAACAGTGCTTATAGGGGCTATCTGTAATATTGTGCTTGACCCTATATTCATTTTTGCTTTCGATATGGGTGTCAGCGGTGCGGCGATTGCTACAATTATTTCTCAAGCTGTTTCATCGGTGTGGGTATTATCATTCTTGCTTGGTAAAAAGACAAAATTAAGAATACGAAAAGAAAATCTTTTGCCAAGCGCAAAAATTCTTGCACCTGTATTAGCGTTAGGAATTTCACCGTTTGTAATGAACTCAACAGAAGCGATTATAAATATTGCGTTTAATTCTTCATTACAGAAATATGGTGGGGATATTGCAGTAGGGGCTATGACAATCTGTACAACAGTTTTCCAGATGGCTTGGGTACCGGCGCAAGGTATCGGTCAAGGCGCACAACCTATTATCAGCTTTAACTATGGCGCAAAAAATGCGGACAGAGTAAAACAAGCGTTCAAAGCATTTTTGATTATCTGTTTCTCTTATGTTTTCATATTCGGTATGGCTATTGAACTGTTTCCACAATTCTTTATCGGTATTTTCAATGATAATCCTGCTTTGGTAGAAACTGCAACATGGACTATACGTCTTTATGGTTGCGCTATGGTGTTCTTCGGAATTCAGATGGCAGTACAACAGACATTTATAGCTCTCGGCAAAGCAAAAGCATCGCTTTTTATTGCTTGTTTAAGAAAAGTAATCCTTTTAGTGCCTTTAATTTATATATTGCCTAACTTTTTTGAAAATAAAGTTTTTGCAGTATTTCTTGCAGAGCCGGTGTCTGATGCAATATCAATAATTACCGCATCAATTACATTTGCAATCGTTTTTAGTAAAGAAATGAAACAAATGAAAGCAAAATAATACTGTACTTTTTAATTTTATTGTGTTAAAATCAATACAATATGTTTTTGGGATGATTTGAGATGGAACTAAAAAAACATCACAAGCCTACTTTTGACAATCTGCCTGAAGAAAAAAGGCGAAGAATTCTTGAGGTTGCAACAAAAGAGTTTGCAAAGAAAGGCTATCACGACGCAAGTATCAGTAATATAGCTTCAAAATCAGGGATTAGTGTAGGTGCGGTTTATAAATATTTTGATAATAAGCAGGATTTGTTTCTGACTATTGTTGACCACAGCATTGACCGAATGGAAAAACTTCTTATCGGTCTTGCAAAGGCTGACGAAGACGTGATAATCAAGGTTGAAAAAATTCTGCGTGAAATAATAAAGGCTTCAAGAGAAGACGGTGTTCTCGTTAAACTTTACAACAGTATGACCGCCATCAACGACAAAAAACTTGCGAAGCAATTTGCGAGTGAAATGGAAACAATGACGGCGCGGATTTATACCGAAGCAATTATTGACGGTCAGAAAAACGGTGAAATCAGACGTGACATTGACCCTCAGGTTGCGGCACTTTTAATTGATAATCTCTTTATGAACTTGCAATTTTCTTATGCGGGGGATTATTACGAAGAACGGCTTAAAATCTTTTGTGGTGAAAACATTCACCAGAGAGATGAATTTATAATTGAGCAAATACTTAAATTTATAAAATCTGCTTTGAAATAAGGGGAATGAATATGGAAAAAGAAATTTATGCTCTTGCCTTTGATATTGGCACAACAGGCGTTAAAACCTGCCTTTTCAAAATCGGCAAACAAATCGAACTTTTAGAAGCGGCAACCGAAGGCTATAATCTTTATATTATGCCTAACGGCGGCGCAGAGCAGGACCCTGACGAATGGTGGGCTGCAATGTGCTCAACTTCAAAAAAGGTTATTAAAAACTCAAAAATTGACCCCAAAGATATTTACGGAATTTCTTTCTGCTCACAGATGCAGGGTCTTGTACTCGTTGATAAAGACGGTAACGCAGTACGTCGTGCATTCAGTTATATGGACCAGAGAGCTACTGAAGAAATCAAAAAAGGTATTGCTTACGGACCACAGGTTGCGGGCGGTAACATCTTCAAACTTCTCCCATCACTTGCAATTACTGGCGCAGCTGCATTAAGCGTTAAGGACCCTGTATGGAAATACAAATGGACTGAAGCTAACGAGCCTGAAAATTTTGCAAAAGTACATAAATGGCTTGACGTTAAAGAATATCTTATCTGCCGTATGACAGGTGAGTTTGTTATGACAAAGGACTCTGCTTTCGGAGCACTCCTTTATGACCTTAAAAAGAAGGACTGGAGCCCTACAATCTGCAAACTTTTAGGTGTTGATATGAAGCACTTGGCAAGAATTGCCGACTGTACGGAAAAAATCGGCGAGCTTCGTCCGCAGCAGGCAGAGGAAGTAGGTCTTGTTCCGGGTATTGCAGTATTCGGCGGCGGCGGTGACGCGACTCTTATCGGTGTTGGTGCAGGTGCTACTGAGCTCGGCGATACTCACGTTTATCAGGGTACGTCAGGTTGGGTTTCAACAGTTACGGACAAGAGTGTTGTTGACGCAAGTACCATGATGGCGGCAGTTGTTGGTGCAGAAGACGGTATTTACAACTATTTCGGTGAGCTTGAAACTGCCGGCAAGTGCGTAGAGTGGGTTAAAGACCATTTGGCTCTTGATGAAATTGACATTTATCTTGATAAACAACACGCGCTCAAACGCAAAAAGGCGGATATGGAAGTCGTTTATACAAACCTTTATGATTATATGATGGCTGTTGTTGACTCAATTCCTGCTGGTAGCGGCGGTGTAATCTTCACACCTTGGCTTCACGGTAACCGTTGCCCATTTGAAGACCCAAATGCAAGAGGAATGTTCTTTAATATCAGTCTTGAAACAGGCAAAACAGAGCTTATCCGTGCGGTTGTTGAAGGCGTTTGCTTCCATCTTCGCTGGTTCCTTGAAACCGAAGAAAAGAAAGTCAAAACTTCAAAAACAATCCGTTTCGTAGGTGGTGGCGCATTGTCAGACGTTACTGCACAAATTCTTGCAGATTGCACGGGCAGAGTTGTTGAAACCGTTGCAAGTCCACAGAACGTCGGTGCAGTCGGTGCGGCAGTTCTTATTGCTATCGGCGCAGGTATTATTGAAAAAGTTCCTGATGCAAAGAAACTTATCCCTGCTAAAAAGACGTTTACTCCAAATATGAAGAACAAGTCGGTTTATGACAAGAATTTTGAAGTATTCAAAAAACTTTATGCCGCAAACAAAGATAATTTTAAAGAACTTAATGAGATTAAATAAGTTGTTACAAGAGGGTGTCAAAACCCTCTTGTTTCGTTTTTGGTACGTTTACGTTTGAAAACGAGACGGAATTTGTGCAAAAAGCTGAATGAAGAAAGTGAACATTTTAATTGACAATATTTTGTATTTATGTAATAATTATAGTGTGTAAAAATCTCTATTGACGGAGGAACGATAATGAAATCAAATATTATGAGAATAATTGCCGCAATGATGGCGCTCGTTATGATTGTAACTTGCTTTGCATCGTGCAAGAAAAACGAGGGTGGCGAGGAAATCACAAAGCCATCGGACGTTGAAGCACCTATGGATAACGATTCAGTAGATTTTGACGATTACAATACTGACGATACACCGACTGAGTCAACAACAAAAACTCCTACGACGACAAAGACTCCTACAAATACGGGAAGCAGTTCTTCAAGCGGTTCGTCAGGTTCAAGCGGTTCATCAGGTTCAAGCGGTTCATCAAACTCAAGCGGAATGGCTGGCGGTCAGGTGACATCGGCGGATATTTTGGCTACTCTTAATGAGGTTGGCTATGCTTATGATGCAGAGCAGGATATTTATTATTCAACACTCAATCCTTGGCAGCGTCATTTTGGCTTCGGTGATGAATATGACCAAGCAGCACCTTATGCTAATATGAGATATACAACTCTTAAAATTGACTTTAACTATGATAATCTTCTTTGGAGACTTCAATGGTGGAAAGGTCAATATGGTGTTCTTGAAGGCGCTGAACTTGGTGTTTACACAAAGGACCCTAACGACAATTCTACAACTTTCTATGATTGTGCAGAGGATGACCAATTACTTGATATGAGTTTTGAATATTACCGTACAGTTTCTGACTATAACAAGGGCAAAATGCTTTTCTACCGTGAAGAACAGGCACACTGGTGGTTGACAGGATTTAAGTTCGGCTATACGGCAGGTTCAAACAAGAGTGTCGTTAAAGCAACGTTAAAGGCTTATGACAAAAATATGGCTGACGGTATTGAGTCCGGTCTTCAAAAGGTTACTGACAGCAAAGGTAATTGGGACGGATTTGTAAGCTATCAGGAAGGCGTTTCTGCAAAGAATTATTACATAAGAGAGGGTAATAATTTCACTGTTATCTGGGTTGATGCAGGTTACGAAAATTACACTAACTAAAATTATTTACCGTCAAGGTTAATCCTTGGCGGTATTTTTTTGAGATTTTGTATAAAAACCGTTTAAAATATAGAGCATTATATATATAAGAAAACTATTTTTAAATAAATTTCTTATTATAGTTGAAAAACGGCGATTTTTAGTGTAAAATATACAAACAGACTTTAGTTTTTAATGTTTTTTATAAATTTTTTTGGAGGATTTGTATGAATTATTCGCTTACAAAGAAACAAGCAAAAGAGCTTGTTGAGTCAAAGCTTTCTCATTTCATCGGGGTAAATCCTGAAGAGGCTACAAACGAACAGTTTTACAAAGCGATTGTTTTGATTCTCAGAGATATGATGGGTCAGGGCAGAGCTGAATTTTCAAAACAGGGCTCAAAGAAAGGCACGAAGAGAGTTTATTATCTCTGTATGGAGTTTTTAATGGGTCGTTCACTTAAAAACAATCTTTACAACCTTAATCTTACAAAGGTTTTTGAAAGTGTTTTGAAAGACTACGGTGTAAAGATGGACTCAATCTATGACTGTGAGCCTGATGCAGGTCTCGGTAACGGCGGCCTTGGTCGTCTTGCGGCTTGTTATCTTGACGGTCTTGCAACTCAGGGTTACGTTTCAAAAGGTTATTCTATTCTTTATGAATACGGTATCTTTAAACAGAAATTAGTTGACGGTTGGCAGACTGAACTTCCTGATTTCTGGCTTCCGGGCGGTGACGTGTGGCTTGTACCTCACGAAGAAAGCGCAATCAACATCAATTTTGAGGGTGAAGTGCGTGACACTTGGGAAAATCACTATCACCACGTTGAAATCGAAAATCCAACGGTAATTCAGGCTGTGCCTTATGATATGCACGTGGCAGGTAAAGACGGTAAGGGTATTTCAGTTCTTCGTCTTTGGTCTGCAAAAGCACCGGGTCTTGATATGGCACTCTTTAATCAG
>JAZQYK010000025.1:0-7472 GCA_045633505.1 Candidatus Fimenecus sp.
GGTTAGACAAATTGGAGTTTATCGAACAGAATGCAAAGCACAAAATGCAAAGTGCAAAATGAATGTTCGACGAAATATGTGTAGGGCGGGGGCTTGCTCCCGCCGTCCAAAGTGAAGCTGTTACCTATTTCGGCGGGAGCAAGCCCCCGCCCTACACTCACCATACAAAAGAGTTAGACAAATTCAAATTTATTATATTACTCATAAAAATAATTTTAAAAAAACTGTTGACAAAATAAAAAATATGGTGTACTATCAAACTGTGCTAATTGAAATAGCACAGTTAGTACAGTTCCGATTCAGGAGGTGATACAGGTGAATATATTTCTCGATTACCATTCAAGAACTCCCATTTATGAGCAGATAAAAGAACAAATTGTTCTTGACGTCAGCCGTGGACTTCTCAAAAAAGATGACCAGCTACCATCTTTAAGACAGTTATCTTCCCAGTTAGGAATAAATATCAATACTGTCAAACGTGCCTTATCAGAGCTCGAGGCACAGGGGGTAATTTATTCCGTCGCAGGAAAAGGTATATTCATCAGCGGAAACGCAGAATCACAAAATATCTATCTTGAACAATCTCTTGATGCAGTAAAATCAGCGCTTGTGACCGCCAAGGAGATGGGCGCAAGTGAAGAAAAACTTATTGCACTTATCAAAGAGCTTTACAAAGGAGTTGAATAAAATTGATTGAATTCGTAAACGTTACCAAGAAATTTGGCGATTTCACAGCAGTTGAGGACGTTTCGTTCCGAGTTGAGCCATCATCGATTTACGGTTTGATTGGTTATAACGGTGCGGGTAAAACTACACTTTTAAAAACTGCTGCGGGTATTTATAACGCAGAAGAGGGTATGGTGCTTCTCGACGGTGTGCCTGTGTTTGATAACGATACAGTCCGTCACGATATGTTCTATATTCCTGATGACTTGTATTTTCCAATGAATGCCTCAATCAACAGTATGGCAAAGTTTTATGCTGATTATCACCCGAATTTCAGCTTTAAAACACTTGAAAATCTTTTGAAAGTATTCGGTCTTGACCCCAAAAAGAAAATCCGTGGATTTTCAAAGGGTATGCAAAGACAAGCAGAAATTATTCTGGCACTTGCATCTCATCCAAAATATATGCTTCTTGATGAAACTTTTGACGGACTTGACCCACAGAAAAAGGAAATAACAAGAAAGTTGTTTATTGAGTATATTGCCGAAAGTGATTGCTCACTTATAATCTCATCGCACAACCTGTCAGAACTTGCTGACCTTTGTGACAACGTTGGTCTTATTAACGGCAAACGTCTTACGATGGACTGTTCGGTTTATGACATTTCTCAAAATTACAGTAAACTTCGTCTTATTTTCGACCGTGATATTACTGAAAGCGATTTCAAGGATATTAAATATAAATCACTTGATATTGACGGCAAGGTTGCAATGATTATTTTCGATAAAGCATCTGACGAAGAAAAACAGAAGCTCAACGCACTTCTTCCTGTTGCCATTGATGAATACAAACTGACAATGGAAGAGGTATTCTTAAACGAAATGGAGGATAAGAAATATGACATCACAAAAATCTTTGAAAAGTAACGTAGATTTTAATGATTTCAAGAGAAGTTTAGGTGGTTCACTTCTTTTTCCTGCAATCGCATTTGTGGTGATTTTCTTCTGTGCTACTGCCGGTATCATAGACTTCTTCTACGGTCAAACAAGAGACGGTGTTATTAAAAGTGACTATGTCTATATATTCTTCACTCAGACGTCAATGTTTTATTCTGCTTTTGAAATGCTCCAGACAGGTATGGTATTGTGTGGTATGATGACCGCAGCAAAATCCTTCTATTTCTTGTTAAGCAAAAAGCAGGTTAACGTGTATTTAAGCCTGGGTGTAACAAGAACAAAAATGTTTTTGAACAGACTCGCCGCAGGTGCAATTTCGTTGTTCACAAGTGTGTTTGTACCGTTTACGGTTACTTACTTAATCAATATGGCTGAATTAGGTGTTACCTCACAGTTGAGAAACGTTTATCTTTATATTGTATTCTCACTTTTTGTGGCATCAATGGTTGGCTTTGCAATCAGCAGCTTTGCAATGATGGTTACGGGCAACATCTTTGAATCTGTTTTAACAACGGGTATAATTTCATTCTTGCCAACAATTGTTGCAAATTTGTTCTATGGTGCAAGAGATATGTTGCTGAAGGGCTTTGTTTACGATTCACATTATTATGATAATGTAAAATTCCTCAACCCTTTCACATTTATCAATAACTCTCAACAAGCATCACAAAGTGATGATATAATAATTCTGACAATAAATCGAATTGTGGGTTCATTTCAAAAATCTGATATGATTGATGGCGCAGTATTAAAGGATTATGCAATTGATTGGGAGTTCATCCGTCCTGTACTTATCTGGTTTGTAATTGCAGTTGCAATAACAGGACTTGCACTTTTCCTTTTTAATAAGAGAAAGGCTGAGCACTCAAATTCATTAGGCAAATTTGCAATTTCAAGAATGATTAGCGGTACTGTTGCAGTATGTATTATTTTCTTGTTCTGTTTTGGTGTGGTTTGGTATGAAATCGGTACTATTGGTACAACTGTTTTAGCAATCGTTGCGTCAATTGTTGCATATTTTATCATTCAGCTTGTGCTGACAAGAAAATTAAAGACTTCACTCAAATCTTTGTCAGCTTGCGCTGTGGTTGTAATGGCATTTGTCGGTTTGGTTATATTTATTGAAACCGAATATTTCGGCACTTACAACAAATTGCCTGAAAAAGAAAATATAAAGTCAGTTTCAATTACAGTACAAGAAGATTTTGCAGGTAATTTCCCATACCCTCAACACCCATATATTGCAAGTACAAATGCTGATGATATTTCAATGGTTATGAGTCTTTTTGACGAGGTCAAAAAAGATGATGGCGACGAAACTCTCTCAATAAGAGGTGTTTACTTTAAGATAGAAACAAAAGACGGAGAAATCATTCACCGTGCGTTTCCAATTTATTCACCTGAAATTAACAATAAATATTGTGAAGAGGTAATTAATTCCAACTTCTTTGACGGTGTGCTTGAATATGAATTCTTGGGCTTTGATGAAAACAATAAGTCAAAGAACGGGGAATATGAATATGTTGAAAGCGGAAATTATTCGATTTCCGAGCCAAATAAAATAGCGGCAGTTAATTACTATGATTCTCAATTGCTTGTACCTTACGTACCCGCTGAAAAAGAGAGTGAAACTGATACACTTTATCAGGAGAACGTATATGATAAGGAATATGATGAAGAAGAACGTCAAATTGTAATGTATAAAGGTGACGATTTAGCAGTTGCAATTTATAATGACCTGTCAAAAATGACTTATGCCCAGCTTCATAAAAACAACAGCAGACCTTTGAGTGTACTTGGCTTTGAAAGTGGTTATGTATGTCAGGGGAATGACGTTGTAATTCCGACGGCTTCAGCTAACGAAGATTCGTTTTATTACGATAGTATGGTTGCGGATGTAGCAGGTGTTAAGACGATTGGTGTCTGGTTGGAAATTCATCCTGAAATGACTGAAACAATTGCTTACTTCAAGAACAATAACGTTGATTTTAAAAAGACTTATAACGGTTCGATTAAAGAAGTGCTTTATACTGACTCAAAACTTACTTTTACAAATGCAGACAGAGATTTTGTTGAACAGGTAGTTACGGTCAAAGGTGAAAATGCACATTATAAATATTTCTCTTGGGATAGAAAATTGCCGATAGTGTCATTTAATAATACAACCGCATTACCGAATTCGGGATTTTACAGCTTGAGTTGGTATGTTTCCGAAAAAATCACTAAGGAAGACCTTCTTAAGAAAGTCTATGCTGACATCGGTCATCCTTTGAAAGCGGTTGAAAAAGACAATATTGACAACGTGCTTTCAATGAGTGTAGGAAATTATGATTTCTATAACGATGACGGCAGAATAGTTTATATTATCTATGAAGACGGCTCAATGATTGCAAAATATCTCCCCGAAGCAAACGTTGCCGTTTTGAAATAGTTCTTTTCCCAAAATACTGTGAGTCGAAAGACTCGCAGTATTTTTATGCCTTTTTTCTTAATTAAAAAAGCAACGGTTTGAAAAAACCGCTGCTTTAATTTTTACAGTATTTGTTTTCCTAATGCTTTCAGGCTGTCATCACGGACTTTTTTGGTATATTGTGTATCTTTAAGCACCCAATCCCATTCCGCCTTGAACCAGTCAATTTCTTCTGCCTTTCCGCCGTCCATCTCGATTTTAACCTGTTCTGTAAGTTTTTCCCATCTCATTTTATAGAACGAGGTCATTAAATCTCCCATCTGACGATGAGCATAATCGTGAAGATTTCCGTTATCAGCAAGAAGTCTGCAATACCAGGTGGTAATAAGCGCTTTTGCATTGAGCAGATACAATTCTTTTGTGAAATCGTCAAGTTTGTCCGTGTATTCGCACACGGGCTCAATATAGGAGCTGAATGAGAAATATTTGCTGTTAAGCAAAATCCTGTCAAGCATATCAAATAAATTCATCTGCTTTTCGCTGTATTCCATAAAAGCAAAATAATCTTTTGTTTTATAAGCAGAAGCCATCTTTCTTGACACATCTGTAAGCTTGTTTGAAATAGATTGTCTTAACAAGTCAACTGCATCATAAATATAGCACTCGTTGTCCTTAAACTTGTCAAAATCCTTTAAGAAAAGTTTAACTGCTTCATCAAAATCCTTTGTTGAATATGGAATTTTAACAGAGCCGCGAGCAGTAAACAGCTTCTTTTCGGGGTCAAGGGGACGACGGCAACCGATACATTCAGGTGCGCCGAACATACTTGAATAGTTTTCCTCACTATAAACTGTTTTCATTAACAGTTCCATACTTTTGTCTATGTTTTCGTTTTCTTTACCGTATCTGCGGATTGCGTATTTTTTCACCCAAGTATTGATGTCTTCAATATTTTCCCAGATACAAGAGAAGAAAATTTCAGTCATAATTGGGTTTACGTTTATGCTTTCCGATGTCAATGCTATTCCTTTGAAGTTTGGACGTGCAGAAGCAGTTTTGAGTTTTTCTGCCATAGTATCAACACAAGAATAAAGCCCCTGACGTCCGCCGAAATTGTTGAGCAAGCCCTCTAACACGTTGCCGTATTTCGAGAGTCTGCTGAATTTGTTGGCATTGTGATTGATTTTGTCAAAATGCAAGTCAAGCATAATAATATGATTGTTTCTGTATTGCTTCACGGCATTTGTAAAGGTCGGGTTTGGATTAAGTGCCCAGCATTGAACAATCCACATAGCTTCTTTGTCGAAAGACAGCATACTTTCCATTACGTTTGTATAGCTTTCTTTGGCTTTTCTCTTGTTAAGGTTGCCACCCTCGTGGCCGATGTCCCCGGCATAAAAATGGGTTATATCACCGAAAACCTCCCGTTGTGACTCATAGAAAAGTTTGGCGTATTTTGCATACACCACACTGTCGGGATTTATAATCAGCGGTCTTTCAATGCCTTTCCATTTGCCCTGCGCCGTAACGGGCACGTCACGGTCTTTTTTGTGAATATCACGTGGCACCATACCCGTATAAGCCTGAAGCGCAACGTTCATTCCAAGCACTTGCATTCTTCTGTGATTTTCACGGGCTAACTGACACTTGTCAAAGAAGAATTCGTCGTGAATTGGTCCGCCGATTGAACAGACGTTGCTCATGTAAAACCAAGCATAATAAGCAGGTCCCGTAAGAAAATTCTTGATTTCGCGGTGACGGTAACCGAGCTTAGTTAAAAATCGTCTGTAAACTTCTTCCATACCGAGAATGTCAAGAACCAAATTCACGCCGTTCATTGCAAGATAGTCAATTTCTTTTTGCCATTCGTCCTTGCCCCAGAACGCCATTGAATAAGAATGGGTGCAGTAATTATAAGCATATCTGTGCTGATAAGTTGTTGTGCGGTCGATTTTGCCGTTTACCTGAGGCAGATTGTGAGGCAAATTTACCTGTTTGCCAAATCTTGAAACGTGGCAATTGCAAACCTCTTTAAGATAGCAATTAAAGGCAGAGGCAAGTCCAATGCCGCTGTTTGACGTAAGTATAATTTTGCCGCGAAGACTTGCTACTGAAAAATAGTCTTTCTTTAATCTGCGGTCAAGACGCAATTCAAACTGTTCAATATATTTTTCACCGACAGTTCTGCCGATAATTCCCTTTACGTCTTCAAAAATATCGTCGTCTGTAATAGGATTTGCAAATGGGGTTTCGTCAAAAGGTAAGGGCTCTTTAAAGGTGCTTTTTTTCTGTGGAAAAACACAATCCTCACCCAAAACCTCAATATTATTGATTGTCGGTCTTGCGCCGCTGTAATATTTTACGAAAACACGAAGATACCTTGCGATTTTAGGACTCTTGTGAAGTTTATAAAAATTCACTCCGTCAAGGCTTGAAAAAACCGTATAGTTCACGTCCGTGTTATCAGGAAAAACAACAATAACGTCGTGAACACTCATATTTTTAGGAAATGCCAAATCGATGAAGCAAGGATATGTATCACAAGAAAACATAGGCAACGCATTTTTATCTGCTTCAGCGGTTGCATTGAGTATTTCGTAGTTTAAAAGTTCCAATTATCTCACCAAAATTTAAAATATAGTCGTAATACATATAAATATATCACAAAAAACACCAAAAGTCTATCAGCAAAAGCTACTATTTTTGTTAATAAACGAATAAATTCCAAAACTGTTAAAAAATTGTCACAAAACTATTGAAAATAAATAAGTAATTTGATAAAATGTATAAGGTTAAGTGTGCCAATGGCACAACCATTAATTTGTTAATATTTTTTGGAGGTATAAAAAATGAGCAAAAAGTTTGTTTACCTTTTCAAAGAGGGTAACGCTACAATGCGTGAACTCCTCGGCGGTAAAGGCGCTAACCTTGCTGAGATGACAAGTCTCGGTCTCCCGGTTCCTCAGGGCTTCACTGTTACAACAGAAGCTTGTACACAGTACTACGAGGATGGCAGAAAAATCAATGATGACATTCAGGCAGAAATTATGGAGTACATCGACAAGATGGAAGAAATTACCGGCAAAAAGTTCGGTGACACTCAGAACCCACTCCTTGTTTCAGTTCGTTCAGGTGCTCGCGCATCAATGCCTGGTATGATGGATACAATCCTCAACCTCGGTCTTAACGAAGAAGTTGTTGAAGTTATGGCTGCAAAGTCAGGCAACGCTCGTTGGGCTTATGACTGCTACAGAAGATTCATTCAGATGTATTCTGACGTTGTTATGGAAGTTGGTAAAAAATACTTTGAAGAGCTTATCGACAAAATGAAGGAAGACAGAGGCGTAACTCAGGACGTTGAGCTTACAGCTGATGACCTTAAAGAACTTGCAAATCAGTTCAAAGCTGAATACAAGTCAAAGATTGGTAAAGACTTCCCA
>JAZQYK010000026.1:0-7776 GCA_045633505.1 Candidatus Fimenecus sp.
GACATGGCTACGATCCGACTTAAATGGTTGAGCTTTACTCTTGAAAGAAGACTACTGTCAGACACGTTAATAAAGAATGTAAGATGCTCTTTTGCTCGGGTCATAGCAACATATAGAACGCGAAGCTCTTCCGAAAGAGAGCTGAAAAGAATTGAATCTTCCGTCGCAGTAGAAGAAAGTGAATGATACCTTGTAAACAAATCATCGTTACGAATTCTCATACCTACACCTGTTTCACGGGAAAGCACCATTTGCCTATAGGCATCAGTTCTGTTAAAGCCCTTTGAGCAATCAGCAACTAAAACATAAGGGAATTCAAGACCTTTACTTTTATGAATTGACATTATGCGTACAACATCATCGTTTTCAGTTAATTCGTTAGCACCCTCTAAATCCTTTTTATTTTTACGGATTTTATCGAGATAGCGAATAAACCCTGAAAGTCCCGAGCCACCCATTGCTTCATAATTTTCTGCATAATTGATTAAAAGTTCTAAATTCAGTACCCTTTTGTCTCCGCTATCCATCGCGCCGACAATACTGTCATAAGCAGTCATTTCAAAAATTCGACGGATTAAACCTCCGATATCCATTGTAACGGACAAGGTGCGAAGAATGGATAGCATATCAAGAAATTCTTTGACTTTTAAATCCTTATCATACTGTTTTTTGATTACATTATAAAGATTGCTCGTTCTGTCTTCGTTGCGATATTTCACAAGGTCATCCTCTGTAAACGGAAAAAGCGGAGACAGCATTACGGAAACGAGTGGCACGTCCTGCACAGGATTATCAATTATTTTTAGCATTGATACCATTGTTACAATTTCACGGCTTTCAAAAAAGCCACCCTGTTTTGTAAAATGAGCAGGAATACCCATTTTTTTCAATTCATTGGCAATTATCGGGGCTTTATTTTTAACCGCGCGCAGCAAAATACAAATATCGCTATATTTTACAGGTCTCTCTTCACCTTTTTTTCCTATAAGAGTTTTTGAAGATATAAGTTCATTGATAACATTTCCTATATGACGGGCTTCTGCCTCTAAATCACTGCCTCTCGTCTTATCCGTATCTACAAGATGCACCGCAACGGCAGCTTTATCGGAGGTCTCATAATTTCCACCATAAACAAGTTTTTCACCTGTTTCGTTATAATTTACTCCGCCTAAATCCTTTGTCATAAAGAAATCAAAGAAAAAATTTATACCGTCAACAATTTCCTTGCGGCTTCTGAAGTTTTTATCAAGACAAATTGTTGCAGGATATTCACCGCTTTCAAAAGGCTTGAAATTTTCTTTGTAATTCATAAAAATTTCCGGCATCGCTTGACGAAAACGATAAACACTTTGTTTAACGTCGCCAACCATAAACATATTGTTTTCGTCTTTTGATATTGCCTTGAACAATGTATCTTGTGCTTCATTGGTATCCTGAAATTCATCAATCAAAATTTCACATATCCTGTCAGAAATTTCTTTTGCAAGTTGTGTTCTTACAATCATTCCGTCTGAATTGAAATTAACAAGAAGTTTAAGTGCAAAATGTAAAATATCTGAAAAGTAATAAGTGTTATTTTCACTTTTTCGGTTATCAAGAAGTTCCATAAATCTCAATATGCATTTTTTTAACACCTTTGCTATCGGTTTCAGATACTTTATATCATCCTCATATTCTTTGGAACGGCAAAACATAATATTTTGAGCAGCAGAATAGTAAGTTTTCAACCCTTCTCTGCGTTTTTTTATTTCAAGGCACAAAGGATGATTAACTTCTTCAGCAGAAAGACGCGGCCATCTGCCCAATGCGATAGAGTCAATTTGTTCTTTTATTTCGTCCCACGAGCCTTCTTCACTATCAATCATATCCCAAACAGTTGAAATAACGTTATTAACATCATATAATTCTTTAGTGATAAAAGCTTCTAATTTTCCACCTTTAGGGGTATCGTCAACTATATCGTATGCTTTATCATCTGCAAACTCTAGAACATCTCCCACTTGTTTAAGGCAAAATTTTCCCCACTCCGTCTGTTCTAATGGCAAATCAGAAAAATATGGTTCAAAGCACTTTTCAATCCACGTTTTCGGATTTGCAGAAGCCATAGCAAAATCATAAAGAGAAAGAATTGAATTTATAAAATTCTCATCATTTTTACCATTAGTAAAAAGTTCAAGAAAACTTCCGGTTTCTTCTTCAGGATAATTATAAAGTTCCTCCATTACTTCCTCGGCAATTTCGCGCTTTAACATATCGTGCTCGATATCCGACAGCAAAGTGTAATCGGGCGCTATTCCCAACTGTTCAAAATTCTCTTTCACCAATTGACCGCAAAAGCTGTCCATTGTTGAAATCTGAGCATTAGGTAAATACATTTTTTGCCTTTTAAGATATTGATTAGAGGGTTGTTCTTTTATCATCTCTGAAAGTCGATTTGAAATTCTTTCTTTCATTTCAGCCGCAGCGGCTTTTGTAAAAGTAACAACGAGAAGTTTTTCAATATCAACGGGATTATCAATATCGGTCACGCGCTGAATTACACGTTCAACAAGCACGGCGGTTTTACCCGACCCTGCTGCTGCCGAAACAAGAACGGTGCCGTTTCTGGATTCTATTGCGTTTTTCTGGGCATCAGTCCACTGTCTCGCCATCGTCGTCACTCCTTAACATTGAAATTGCATCGTCAAATTTTGGGATTTCCAATTCTTTTATCGGGTCATCCTCTTCCCTTTTACAAACGTCTTTGTATTGGCACCAAGTACAGCCGTCCTTGATTGGCAAAGCGGAAATGTTACCGTTTTGAAGTTCTTCTGCCATTCCGGATATAGACTTGTTTACTTGCTCTTTTAAATTGCTTAATGCTTTTATAGAAATTACATTGCCTTTTAACGCACCGTTTTTATCGTAAGACACGGGCACGATAAATCCTTCGCAATCTTTTTCCATTGCATTGACTACGTCCGCGTTATTAAGCACCATACCGTGCATTCTCAGTTCCTTCAGCAAAAGTTTTTGAGACGATTGCGCATCGGAGTCTCTGTCTATTTTATCTGAAGTCAGTCTCGGGTTTTTAGCCTGAAAATACAGTACTCCCGCAGGTGTTATATTATCACCGTAATATTCTTTGCCGTTTTCCCAGATTGCGAAAAGATAAATAAGCATCTGCATATTCAGTCCATAAAAAACTTCGCCTAATTTAAACTCTTTGCCGCCCGTTTTATAGTCGATAACACGCAAGAAGGTATTATCCTCGGTTTTGTACGTATCAACACGGTCAACACTACCCACGACTTTAACCGTGCCACCATTATTAAGTGACACTTCATAAGGCATAATTGCACCGTCATTATTTATTTTCAATTCAAAATCAACGGGCGTGAATGCACTCACCTTAAACTCAATTACAAGTCGGGTCAGCACTTTAAACGCAGTTGTTTTTATAAGTTTTACCGTACGCAAAAATGTTGCGGATTTGTTTTCATATCCACCCATTTCACTATTGATATATTCGTCAACAATGGCGTTTGTTTTTTCTTCGATTTCTTGGTCGGACATTTTGGTAATTACGTCTTTTTTGTTTTCAAGCAAAAAAACTTCCATTACATAGTGAATAAGTGTACCCGACAACGCCGCATCAACCTGCGCTTCTTTTCTTGGCTTTGCTTTAAGACCGTATTCACAGAAATACTCAAAAGGACATTTATAGAACTTCTCAATACGTGAAGCTGACATATACATATTTTTTCCGAAGAATTCAGTTGCAAGATTGCGGTTTTCGATTTTAAATTCTTTTTTACCTGCTTTTTTGAGTTTTGAAAGCTCGTTATTACCATCGTTTCGACGGAAATACTCCTGCAACGTTTCACCAAGCACGGAGCCCTTAACTAACTCACCTGCCATAATTGAGAAGGCTGAATTTCTGCTTTCTATTCTTTTCTCTTTTTCATAATTATGTATTACATTGCAATTAGGAAAAAGTCTTGTAATTTCAGTTACCATTTCAGACGGTGTCAATGCTGAAGAATCTCCACCCATCGTAGAATAAGTAAGATAAAGTTTATCCGTTGCAAGTGTGGCACAATGATAAGCAATAAAATTTTCGCTGACACTGTTGTATTCAAGGTTGCTGACAATTTCCATTCCTTTATTTATAAGCTCACAGCGTTCAAGGTCGTTAAACAATACACCTGATGAGCTTTCAGCAGGAAAAACGCCTGTGTTAGCACCCATAAGAAATACCGCTTTGGGTGCAGAGGCGCGAATTCGGTCGGCACCGCCAATAATTACCTCATCCATACCGTTTGGAATTACACCGATATTTTTGGACGCAACGAAAAGATTGAACAATTCAGAATACCGTTCAATTGTCATTTCCGTATTACCGACTGCAAAATAAAGTCCGTCTAAAATTTCCGCAACGATTTTCCAAATTCTCGCTTGTTCAAAAGCTAAATCAAGTTCCTGACTTTCCTCCAGCATTCTGGTGAATTTTTTGAGATTTTCGTCGATTTTATTTTTCTGTAAAAACGTGAACAATGCTTTTGACATTTCTTCACCGTCAGAATTGTTCATCTTTTTCTTTAATGCGGAAATTGGCAGAACTATTCTCTCACGAAGTGCATTTATATTTTTCAACACTTCTTCCGTCTGTTCAGTTACAAGCTCACCAAAGCCGTTAGGATTATCCGTCCATTCATCAGTCCAAGCCGACGGACGAATTCTCCACATAAGGCAATAATCCTCTAAAAGTGCGATTTCTTCAATAGAAAAGCCAAACAGCTGAGTTTTTAAAAGTCGAAGAATTTTTTCAGTATCAAAGCCTTTTGTAAGAATTTCAAGAAGACATTTCAAAAACACAATCAGCGGTTGAGAATCAATTGGCTGACGGTTATCGTGGAAGCAATCAATATCATATTTTCTGAATGCAGATGCCAAATCTTTTTTATATTTCTCCTCACTTCGCACAATAACTGCGATGTCACGATAACGAAGATTTTCCGTTCTTACAAGTCTCTTAATTTCAGCCGCAACCACCTGACATTCATCGGTTTTGGTTCTGCAAGGAATAACTGTAATTGCATCAGCGTCTTTTTCATAAGTTTCTGAATTGCCTGAAAAGAAATTTTCTTCGAGGAAGTTAAGTTCGTCCTTTTTAAAATCTTTGTTTGCACAAAGCACTTTTTCGGGAGCAATTTTTACACCGATTTTATTTGCAATACCTTTAAGTTTTTTAATCTCTTGTGTTGAATTATAGAAAAGCTCATATCTCTGATTGTTTTTAGACGTATCGCAACAAAACGTTACGTAAACGTCTTCTGCCTGACGCATAATTTCACTCAAGACAGCATATTCCTGCCCTGAAAAGCCTGAGAATGCATCAAAAAATACTTTTCTGTTTTTAAAATAATCCGTTTCAGGCAACAGTTCAGCCAACATATCAAAATGAAGTGTGCTATCGTTAAATCGCTTTGACATCAAGGCATCATAGCAAGTAAAAATCAATGATAATTCAGAAATTTTTGATGCAAACGAAGATTTTTTCACAAGCCTTGAACATTCTTCTAACTGTTCATTTGTAATCTTGCATTTCTTGATTTCACGGTGAAAATCCAAAATCTGACTTATGAGTTCAGGGTGCTTTTTGTATCGGTTAAATACAGTCAGCTCGTCCTCAAGGGTTTCGATTGCACGGCTCATAAGAACTGCGCGGACACCGTCATCAGCACTCTTTTTATCTAATTTTCCGTATTGGGACAAAAGCCTTTCACAAAGTCGTGAAAAGCTTAACACTTCAACATTATTGATTTTTTCGTTGCCTAAAAGTGTGAGCATTCCTCTTTCGGTTTCAAAAGAAAATTGCTCGGGTACGATTATTACGGCTTTACCACTTTCATTTTTTGCAATTTCTGTTGCAAGATTGCGTATATATCGGGTTTTACCGCTACCTGTACGACCTGTAATAATGTTGAGCATATTTTTTGCCCCTTTTGTCTGTATTTTTTACGGCGGGAACAAGCCCCCGCCCTACATTATTTTAATTTAAAGAGTTTTGCGCCGTGAGTATTGATTTTGCAAGTGAATTTATCGGTGATTTTTTCCAAATCTGTTTTTAGCCACAAATCACGGAGAGTATATTCCCCTGCTAAATCGAATTTGTTTAAATCAACTGTGATTTCTGCACTTTCATCTGACACGTTGAATACGGCAATAAGCGGTTTGTTGTCACTTGAAACAGCCGTCCATATAATCGTGTTTTCATCGCGGTATGCTTGTTTGCCGTCGTGAGAATTCTGGTTAACGTCAAGCACTTCTTCGTTTGTCATAAGTGACAATGTAAACTCGTCGTTGTTTCTCATTTCACCGCCAAACATAAGCGGTGAACGGAAAATTGACCAAAGAGTCATCAACGTAATCTGCTCATCCTTTGTGAACTGGGTGTATCTGTCCTGTGGTCCGTGGCAAGTTCCGTTTCGTGAAATATTACCTAATGGAAGCATATCACAGTCAGGCCAACAGCCCTCTTTTACGTAAGGCGCCCATTTTTCACACTTATCGAACATTTCATAGAGCTTGTCCCACCAATCCCAGAAATCGCCTGTAAGACGCCACATATTTGCATATTCGCAAAGATGGTCGGCAACGGACAATTCAGCAGGTCCCGGTGAAAGACTCAGCACTATATCCCTGCCTGTTTTGTCAATTGCTTTTCTAATCATTTCGACTTCTTCACGGGCTGAATACGGGTTATCCCATTTTCTGAACTCCGTAACGCAAATATCATCTACTTTAACAAAGTCAATGCCCCATTTTGCGTACATATCAAAAATAGAGTCATAATAAGCCTGTGCGCCCTCGCAGGTGTACATACCATACATATCGGTATTCCAAGGACAAACTGAAAAATGATGCACAACCTGACGGGCAGTTTTGTCGCTATTTAAAATTTTCGTATTTCTGTGTACTGCCTGACGAGGAATACCTCGCATAATATGGATGCCGAATTTAAGCCCCATAGCGTGAATTTTATCAGCAATCGGCTTAAAGCCCTGCCCGTTTGCAGATGACGGGAAACGATTTTCGGCAGGAATAAGGCGTGAATATTCATCCATACAAAGCTCGGTGAAATTGTTATAGTTGTTATCTTTTGCTTTTGGCTCATACCATTGAATATCGCAGACAACATACTGCCAACCGTAATCTTTAAGATACTTTGCCATATATTCGGCATTACCCAAAAGCTGTTCTTCATTTACAGCGGCACCGTAGCAGTCCCAACTGTTCCACCCCATTGGCGGAGTTTTTGCAAGTTTGTTTTTATTCATAATAATCCCCTCGTTTTTTGTGCGAATATATATGAGTTTATTGTAACATTTTATATATAAAAAGTAAACTAAAATAGGTGCATTTTTGTGGACAGAAATTTAAAAAAACATTAAAAAAGTCCTTGACATTAGTTTTCTTTTATGATAATATATACAAGCCCAATACGGAGAGATACCGAAGTGGTTATAACGGAACGGTCTTGAAAACCGTCGTACGGCAACGTACCGTGGGTTCGAATCCCACTCTCTCCGCCACTGCGGGTTGTATGTTAAGTGCAACCCGCTTTTTAATTAAATAACGCTAAACACGTTACGCTTGCAGAAGTACTCAAGTTGGTGACGAGGCGCCCCTGCTAAGGGCGTAGGCCGGGAAACCGGTGCGAGAGTTCGAGTCTCTCCTTCTGCGCCAAATAATCTCATACACCTTTAGGTGTGTGTGATTATTTTTTTGTAT
>JAZQYK010000027.1:0-3726 GCA_045633505.1 Candidatus Fimenecus sp.
CGTTTACAACTGCCTTAACTCTTTTAACGTTTGGTTTCCATGTTCTGTTTGAACGTCTGTGTGAGTGAGAAACCTTAATGCCGAAAGCAACGTCTTTACCACAATATTCGCATTTTGCCATTTCAAAGGCACCTCCTTAAATAAACGGGGTTTAATAATCAAATTACAACAAGAGACATTATAACAGTTACTTTCGCAAATTGCAAGTGTTTTTTTAAAAATAATTTCAAATAAAATATAAAAAAATACTTGCAATTAACAACTAAATAATATATAATACATTTAAACGAACATTTGTGCGATAAGTGAGGTAAATAAAATGGCTGACAAATCAAAGGCTTTGGAAACTGCGTTTCTTCAAATTGAAAAGAATTTTGGTAAAGGCGCAATTATGCGACTTGGTGAAAACAGCTCGTTGAATATCGAGGCAATTTCAACTGGCTCAATTTCTCTTGACCACGCAACCGGTATCGGCGGTCTTCCTCGTGGCAGAATCGTTGAAATTTACGGCCCTGAATCTTCAGGTAAAACAACTCTCGCTTTACAGGTTGTTGCTGAAGCTCAGCGATTGGGCGGCGAAGCGGCTTTTATTGATGCTGAACACGCTCTTGACCCTGAATATGCACAAAATTTAGGTGTTGATATCAATTCACTCCTTGTTTCTCAGCCTGACGACGGTGAACAGGCGCTTGAAATTACTGAAGCACTTGCTCGTTCAGGTGCTCTTGACGTAATCGTTATTGACTCTGTTGCGGCTCTTGTTCCCCGTGCCGAAATTGAAGGCGATATGGGCGACAGCCACGTTGGTCTTCACGCACGTTTAATGTCACAGGCGCTCAGAAAACTTACAAGTGTAATCAACAAGTCAAATACAATCGTTATTTTCATTAACCAGCTTCGTGAAAAGGTTGGTGTGATTTACGGCAACCCTGAGGTTACAACGGGCGGCCGTGCGTTGAAATTCTATACAACAATGCGAATTGACGTTCGCCGAATTGAACAGCTCAAGGGTGCAGGTAATGAATTCATCGGTTCACGAACACGTGCAAAGATTGTCAAGAACAAGGTTGCTCCTCCATTTAAAGAGGCTGAATTTGACATTATGTACGGCGAAGGCATTTCAAAGATTGGTGAAATCGTTGACCTTGGCGTTAAGTTCGATATCGTTAAAAAGAGCGGTGCTTGGTTCTATTATGGCGAAGAACGTCTTGGACAGGGCAGAGAAAACGTTAAAACCCTTTTCAAACAACAGCCTGACCTTGCAAACGAGATTGAGCAGAAAATCCGTGAAAAGATGAAAGAAGTGCTTGAAAGCAAAAAAGGTACGGTGACACCGATTTCACAGCCTGAAGTAGTAAAAATTCCAACAACAAAGGCAGCGGCAAGAGCAAAACTTGATATCGCCGTTGACGATGACGAATAATGAAATTATCTGTTAAAGAAGGTAAAGCCAACAAGATTCACATCTATGTTGACGACGAATACCGCGCCACTGTTGACAGTGACTTTTGGTATTCGGAAAAATTCAGAAATTATAAAGAAATTAACGAGAAAGAACTGACCGAGTTGCTTGACACGGTCAGTTTTCGTCGTGCTTATAACAAAGCAATTGATTATCTTTCACGCCGTCCTTACGGTACGAAGGAACTGATTAAAAAACTCTGTGAAAAAGGGCACGAAAAAGAAGCGGCGCAAAAGGCTTGTGCAAGATTGACTGAATTAAGACTTTTAAATGATGAGGAATTTGCCCGTGTTCTTGCCAATGACCTTTTGGAACGAAAAAAATACGGTGTAAAAAGAGTAAAACAAGAGTTGCTGTTTCGTGGGCTTGACCGAGAAATTGTGGAAAACACAATTGAAACTCTTGACAATAATCCTGAAAAAAGTATTATATTAGTAGTCAGAAAAAAATATCTCAATAAGTTAAACGACGAAAAGGGCAGAAGAAAAGCTATTGATGGTCTTATGCGACTTGGATATTCTTATTCCGATATTAAAAAGGCCCTTAACACTATAACAAACTCAGAGGATGAATATTATGACTAAAAAAATTGGTATGATTTCACTTGGCTGTCCAAAAAATCAGGTTGACGCAGAAATTATTCTTTCAAAACTCAGTCTTTATGGATATGAAATAGTCAATGACCCACTTGATGCTGACTTGATTATTGTGAATACTTGTGGATTTATTGAAGATGCTAAGCGCGAATCAATCGAAAATATTCTTGATATGATTTCTTATAAAGAAGATTACCCTGAAATGAAAGTTCTGGTTACAGGTTGTCTTTCAGAACGTTATCAATCACAGATTTTTGATGAAATACCTGAAGTTGACGGTGTAATCGGTATCGGTGCAAATGAGGATATCTGTGAAATCTGTGAAAGAATTTTAGATGGTGAGAAGGTAGAAGAATATCCTGAAAAAACAAACCTTAAAATTGAGGGTGAAAGAATTCTCACAACTCCACCATATTCAGCATATCTTAAAATTGCTGAGGGTTGTTCAAATCATTGTACTTATTGTGCAATTCCGTCTATCCGTGGCGAATTCCGAAGCCGTCCAAGTGAAAATATTATCAAAGAGGCAAAGGATTTAGCCGAAAAAGGTGTTAAAGAGCTTGTTGTTGTGGCTCAGGATACCACCCGTTACGGTGAAGATTTATACGGCAAAAATGCTCTTGTGCCGCTTCTTAAAGCCTTGTCAGGTATTGATGGTATAGAATGGATTAGACTTTTATATCTCTATCCTGAAAGAATTGATGATGCCCTTATTGATGAAATTGCAAATAATGATAAAATCGTGAAATATATGGATATTCCGCTTCAGCATTGCAGTAAAAATGTGGTGAAGCGAATGAATAGACACGGTGACCGTGAAACTCTAACCGCATTACTCAACAAAATCCGTGAAAAAATTGACGGTGTTACAATTCGTACTACATTTATTGCAGGTTTTCCAGGTGAAACTGAAGAAGAATTTAACGAGCTTTGTGAATTTGTTGAAGAAATGCGCTTTGAAAGAATGGGCTGTTTTGCTTATTCTGAAGAGGAGGGTACAGCCGCTTCAAAACTTGATGGTATGCTTGACCCGGAAATCCGTGCAGAACGTGCTGATATTATTAATGAACGTCAGAACGTAATTCTTGACGAGCTTCAGGAAAGCCTTGTGGGTAAGGTGCTTGAAACAATCGTTGAGGGCTATGATTCATATACTGATACTTATTACGGCAGAACGACTATGGATGCCCCTGAAATTGACACTTTAATTTATTTTACCTGCGGATATGAACTTAACGACGGCGAAATAATTGAAGTGGAAGTTATGAACGTAGTTGACGGAGAATTAACGGGAGAAGTTATATAACTTTTGAGAAAATCTTGCATTTTGTAAATCTTTGTGGTAAAATGCATATAATATTTATAAAGACTGTGACCGAAAAGAGTAACAGAAGTATTTTTATCAGAGATTATGGGTCATCGGCTGAAAGCCCATTTTAAAAAACTTTTGTGAAGTGCATTCGTGAGTCGGTGTGGGGAAATACACATCCGTGTTGTTACGTTATAGACAAATCGAGTTATAAATCGAAGTGGAACCGCGAAACATCGCCTTCGTTTGCATTTTTGCAGATGAAAGTGATGTTTATTTTTTATATGGAGGAATAATATTGTTCAAAAGACTTATTGAAGATATACAAACAGTCAAAGAACGTGACCCTGCTGCGTCGA
>JAZQYK010000028.1:0-7917 GCA_045633505.1 Candidatus Fimenecus sp.
CTGTCGAGCGTATGCGAGACTGAGGGGTTTGTTGTTTAATTGAATAACCCCTCTGTCACTTCGTGACATCTCCCCTTTCAGGGGAGACAAGAGGGTGATATCACCATACAAAAGAGCCCGACAAACTCCAATTTGTCTAACCGAAAAAAGTGTGAGCAAAAACTGTAATTTCCTTTATTTTTTATTGAAATCGGTAAAACATAGTGATATAATTATAAGTTGCAGAAGTAGGTGATAGTATGAATGAAAATATTGTAGGTGCGATAATCACGTTTGCGCTTGGAATTGGTATTGCAGGGCTTAATTTTTTGCTTTCCAAAGCCATTCTTACAAAGCAACCTGAAAAATACGCATTTTCAACAATATTAAGACAAATCATTCAGATTTTATATATTGTTGCCGTTTATTTCATCACGCCGTACACTCCGTGGGATTTATGGTACATGGTGTTGGGCGCAGTGTTTGGTGTAACTGTCCCAATGGTTTATTTTACACACAAACTTGTCAAAATAAATGATTCAATGGCAAAAAATAATAAAAAGGAAGGTGACGATAATGGGTGAGGCTTCTGAAGTAGTAATCAAACTTTTTGGCTTTCTTGACGTTACGGGCGAAGTTATTGCAATGTGGATTATTCTCGGTGTCGTCGCTGTAATTTCATTGATTGTAAAGGCAAACCTTAAAGAACGTCCCGGCAAATTCCAAAACGTTATCGAAACGGGTGTGGAATATCTTGACAACTTCTTTACCGACCTTTTGGGCAAGGAAAAAGCCCGAAAGAATTTCACGTTTTTGGCATCGCTTTTTATTTTCATAATCTTCGGCAACTACACGGGTCTTATTCCGGGTGTCGGAATGACGGATTATGTCAAAGCCCCAACCGCATCACTTTCGGTAACAATCGCCCTTGGTTTGATTGTCTTCGTTTTCTTACAAGGTTCAGGGCTTAAAAAAGGTGTTAAGCATTATTTCAAACGTTTCGTTTCTCCGATTTTTATTATGTTGCCTCTTTTAGTCCTTGACGAGTTTATCAAGCCTGCATCATTGGCACTTCGTCTTTACGGTAACATATTCGGTGAAGAAACAGTCACACATCAGCTTTACGAAATTTTTCCCATAGGTGCGCCTGTGGTTATGATGGCTTTATCATTACTTTTCTGTGCGTTACAGGCAATGGTTTTCACAATGCTTGTATCCATTTATCTTCATGAAGCCACCGAAGAAGAATAAAAATCAAAACACTTAATATAAAGGAGTAATAATTATGACAACATCTACATTAATCGCATTTGCAGCAGCACTTGCAATCGCACTCAGTACAATCGGCCCTGCTATCGGTCAGGGTATGACTGCTAAAGCAGCTATGGAAAGTATTGCACGTCAGCCTGACGCCGCAAAAGACATCCGTTCAACTCTTATTATCTCAATGGCTCTTATGGAAGCTCTTACAATCTATGGATTGCTCATCGCTTTCATGCTTGTTTCAAAAATATAAGGTGGTTTAAAAATGAGCATACAGCTTTCCGTTATAATATGGACTGTAATTTGCTTTTTATTGTTAATGGTTATTCTTCGCAATTGGTTATTCAAGCCTGTTCTGGAAATTATGGACAAGCGCCGCGCCCGTATTGAAAATGCAAGAGAAAAGCAATTAGAGGTGCAAAGACTTGTGGACGAGCACGAAAAAATGATAGCTGAAAAGAAAATTGCTTCTGAAAAAGCTAAAAAGGCTGAAATTTCCGCTGAAATCGAAAGAATTCAAGAAGAAAGCAAAAAACAGATATCCTCAGCAAAGGATATGCGTTTTAGTACCTATGAAGTCTATTGTGAAGAATGTGCGAAGGAATATTCACGAATTATTTCTACCGCAGAAAAATCAACGAAGCAAATTGCAGAAATATTTGCAGACAGACTTATAAATCAACCAAGAAATTCAGGTATAAAATAAAATGGAAATTCAATATGCAATAATAAACTTTTTAATTCTTATCGGAATTATTGTGATTTTCGGCAGAAAGATGATTTTGTCGATTTTCCGTACGCGCCGAGAAAGAATTGAAAACGAAATCCGTGAAGCAGAAGAAATTGAAAAAACTTCCTTACCCAGCTTTGAGGAGGCTTCTTTCGGTGTGCCTGAAATTGATTTGAACCAAATTCCCGCTGTGCTTGAAGCAAAAAGAGATGCGCAACATAAAATCAGGCAAATTCAAGCCTTTGGTGCAAGAGAATGTCACGAAGTTCATCGTGAGATGATTGAAAAAGCCCGAAAAGGTCTTGTGGGCGCAATGCACGTCAATCTTATTGAGCTTTTCAAAACCGAACCGTATATTTCTGCAATCCGTAATGCAGAAAAAGGCATACTCGACCTGATTCTTCCGCAAATCGAACTGACGCCGGGTGATATGGCTTATCTCAAGAAGCACGACGTTCTTTACGTCACACTCACGTCTGCTTTTAAATTAGACGACGAGCTTGTAAAAAGAGTTGACGAGGCAACGGCAAAGCTGTTAAGCGACGTTAACGGCAAAACGTCTCTTTGGGTGCGTGAAGACGAAAGTCTCATCGGCGGTCTCCGTCTTCGTATCGGTGATACGGTTTATGACGCTACCGTTAAAGAGGAACTTTATCACTTTGAAAAGCATTTAAAACACGTACCGATTGAGGATACTGATGCAGGAGCCGAGCTTCTTGAAGAATTCAAGGCAATGGCATCGGAATTTACTCCTAAAATTCATAAATATCAATTAGGCCGAGTTATGACTATTTCCGACGGTATCTGCTGGATGGACGGTCTTGCAGATATTATGTACGGCGAGGTTGTTGAATTTGACTGCGGTGAACGCGGTATGGTTCTTGATATTCAGCAGGACCGAATCGGTTGCGTAATTTTCGGCGAATACGAGCATATTGACAGCGGCAGTCCCGTCCGCCGTGTCGGTCGAATTGCCTCCGTGCCTGTTGGTGAAGGACTGCTTGGCAGAATTGTTGATTCAATCGGTAACCCCATCGACGGCATTGGTCCTGTCAGCGTTACAGAAAGACGGCCAATTGAATGCGATGCACCTGCAATCCTTGACCGTGCGCCTGTTAATGCGCCTCTCCACACGGGCATCAAGGCTATCGACGCACTCGTGCCAATCGGCAAAGGTCAGCGTGAGCTGATTATCGGTGACCGCCAATCAGGTAAATCCGCAATTGTTATTGATACGATTCTTAATCAAAAGGACAAGGATACAATTTGTATTTACGTTGCAATCGGTCAAAAAGAAACCTTTATTTCCGAAATTCAGGAAACTCTTGAAAAATACGATGCTATGAAATATACCACCATCGTTGCCGCTACTGCATCAGGCTCTGCGGCATCACAGTATATTGCGCCTTTTGCGGGTACTGCTATGGCAGAATATTTTATGTATGCAGGCAAAGACGTTTTGGTTATTTATGATGACTTGTCAAAGCACGCAGTTGCATACCGTGAGCTGTCACTTCTTCTTCACAGACCGTCAGGCCGTGAAGCATATCCGGGTGACATCTTCTATCTTCATTCAAGACTTCTTGAACGTTCTGCTCACCTTTCCGACGAATTAGGCGGCGGCTCAATCACCGCTTTACCTATTATCGAAACTCAGGCAGGTGACATTTCATCATATATTCCAACGAACGTAATTTCAATTACTGACGGTCAGATTTTCCTTGATTCTGAACTTTATAACGAAGGTCAGCGCCCTGCTATTAACGTTGGTCTTTCAGTTTCACGTGTTGGCAGTGCCGCGCAGACGAAACTTATGAAACAGGTTTCTTCTAACCTTCGTACAAAACTTGCGCAATATCGTGAGCTTGAAGATTTTACTCAATTCGGCACAGACGTTGATGAAGTCACAAAAGCAACTCTTGATTACGGTAAGCGCCTTATGGAAGCACTTAAGCAAAGCCGTTACCGTCCGATTGAAGACTGGAAACAAGCGTTACTCCTTTTCGCAGTTGCTGAAGGCTATTCAAAAGGTTTTGAGCTTAGTGAAATGGACGAGTTTGAAATCGGCTTGTTTGAATATTTTGAGACAAACTGTGCGGCATTAGTTGACCTGTTAAAATCAGGTAATAAAATGTCGGCACAGCTTATGGATGACGTGAAATCCGCCTTGTCTGAATATGCTTTGAGGAATTAACTATGGCTACTATTCAGATTTTAAAGAAAAAGTTGCGTGGAATTCAGTCAACGCAGAAAATTTCAAAGGCTATGAAAACAATATCCTCAATCAAGATTTCACAGCTTAGCACAATCCATAATAATTATACTGTATATGGTGAACAATGCGAAAAACTTTATGAGGATTATAAAACAGATTTGCTGAATGCTTTACCGAAAATCAAGGAAGATGCACCTGTTTGCTATGTTGTGATTGCTTCAAACAAGGGTTTGTGCGGCGGTTTTAATATTGATTTGCTGAAATTCGCTCAGGAAGAAATTCAAAAAGAAGAAAATCCTTTTGTAATTGCCTGCGGCAAACAATGTATAACTTATTTTAATCAAAAACACGTTAACTTTGAAAAGGATTTTGTGTTTAACGATATTCCCGAATACAGCGAAGCCGTTGAACTTTTGGATTTTGTACTGAAACTTCGTCAGGAAGAAAAAATCTCAACGGTTAAGGTGATTTTTCAAAAATACACGAATATGATGAAGCAAACTCCTTGTGTGCAGGAATTGTTCTGCGACGATGAGGAAATTAAGGCAAAGCAACAAACACTGCTTTTGCCTGACAAACAAACTGTGATTGAAAAGGTTGCTCCTGCGGTTTTTCAATCTATATTCTACAAATTATTACTTGAAGTCGCTCTCGGTGCAAACGCATCAACGCTTATGACGATGCGTTCAGCCTATGATACTGCCACAGAATATTGTGCGCAGTTAGAGAGTGAAATCAACCGTCAACGCCAGAGTGCAGTTACCGCCGACGTTATCGAAACTGCATCTGAACGCAACGAGTAAGGAGAGATTTTATGTCAAGAGGTTCTGTCGGAATGATTCTCAGAATTACAGGCCCTGTTGTTGATATTCTTTTCGAGCCAAATGAAGTGCCCGACATTTTTCACGCAGTTACCATTGAATATAACGGCAAAAAACACGTTGTTGAAGTTTCCCAGCATCTCGGCAACGGTGAAGTAAGATGTATTTCAATGCATTCTACCGACGGTTTGTCACGAGGTATGAGCGCAATTGATACAGGTGAGCCTATCACCGTCAGCGTTGGTGAAGAAACACTTGGCAGAATGGTAAACGTTATTGGCGAGCCAATTGATAACGGCGAAGAAATCAAAACTGCATCAAAATGGCCAATTCACCACCCTGCTCCCCCATTTGCCGACATTGTTGCATCAAAGGAAATCCTTGAAACAGGCATTAAAGTCATTGACCTTATGACACCTTACGTAAGAGGTGGTAAAATCGGTCTTTTCGGCGGTGCAGGTGTTGGTAAAACCGTGCTTATTATGGAGCTTATCCGTAACGTTGCCTTTGAGCATAACGGATATTCCGTGTTTGCAGGTGTCGGTGAACGCTCCCGCGAAGGTAACGACCTTTGGAATGAAATGAAGCAGTCAGGAGTTATTGATAAAACTGCTCTCGTTTTCGGTCAGATGAACGAAACCGCAGGTGCAAGACTCCGTGTGCCACTTGTTGGTCTTACAATGGCTGAATATTTCCGTGAAAACACTCACAAAGACGTTCTTTTGTTTATTGATAATATTTTCAGATTTACTCAGGCAGGCAGTGAGGTTTCGGCACTTCTCGGCAGAATGCCTTCTGCCGTTGGCTATCAGCCGACTCTTGCGTCTGAAATGGGTAAATTGCAAGAACGAATCGTATCTACGGGTAACGGTTCAATCACATCGGTTCAGGCGGTTTACGTCCCTGCTGACGACTTGACTGACCCTGCGCCTGCCACAACGTTCTCACACCTTGATGCAACTACTGTTCTTTCAAGAAAAATTGTTGAGCTTGGTATCTATCCTGCTGTTGACCCCCTTGAATCTTCATCAAGAATATTGTCACCCGACTTCGTGGGCAACAAGCACTTTAAAATTGCAAAAGAAACACAGAGAATACTCCAGAAATATACTGATTTGCAGGATATTATTGCAATTCTCGGTATGGACGAGTTGTCTGAAGAAGATAAAATTACAGTTAAACGAGCTCGCCGTGTACAGCGCTTTATGAGTCAGCCTTTCCACGTTGCCGAAAGTTTTACAAGCTATAAAGGAGTTTTTGTTCCTGTTGAACAGACACTTAAAGGTATGGAATGTATCCTTGGCGGAGAATGTGACAATATTGCCGAGCAACATTTCCTGATGTGCGGTACAATTGATGACGTGTTTGCAAAATCAAAGGAATAAGAGGTGAGCTTATGCAGTTTGTTATTGCTACCCCGAAAGGTTCGCTTCCACCTGTTGAATGCGACTCGGTTCACCTTAACATCAGTGATGATGCAAAAGGGAAATCCGGTGGGAATTACGGTATAAAAAAAGGCCACGTAAAAGCTCTTTTCGCACTTGAATACGGTAATGTTTCCGCGCTTCTTAAAGGCGAAACCGTTTTTTCTGCCAAAGTCGGCAAGGGTTTTGCAACTGTTGACGAAGATAAAGTAACGGTTGTTGTTGAGGAATTTGCAGAATAATATAAAATTTAGGGACGCTGACCACAGCGTCCTTTTTTCTTGACAATAGTTTTTGTTGTGTGATATATTTGAATTGTAAGATATAAAGGAGGGTTATTATGGCAAAGACATTAGTTGATTTCCGTGCTGAAAAAGGATTATATCTCAAAGATATAGCCGAAACCACAGGTATCCCCGAAGTTGAGCTTCGTGCCGTTGAGGAGTCAGGTACAGTTCCACCCGAAATAGCTGAAATTCTTATAAATGATTATCATCTTACTGACACATATTTTACTGTTGAAGATATTGGTAAACTCACACCTGAAAATCCAACAAGATACTTTTTAAAGGTTTCTATTGTTTATTATTTCCTTTCAGTGCTTGCAGCAGGTGTACCAATGCTTGTTACTTTTGTTGAACTCATTTTGAAGCCTTTTATTCCTTCACTCAATGATTTTCCAATTACATACAGTTTGATTTACACAGTTCTCTCTTCAGTTTGGGCTATTGTTATTTCAATATTAGGTTATATACTTTTTGCAAATTATATTTTAAAGCACACAACATTCAAGGGTGATATTAAAAAACATCAGTTTTTACATCATTCAATACCAAGTGGTGTAATAGCTTTTATTTCAATGGCAACTGCGTGCATAACAACATTCAGTTCTAAAAGTGCAGATATAAACAACTCCTTTCTGTTATGGCAACTTATCAATGGTATAATTTCCTGGATTGCAATAGGTTTAACGATTGCAATTCATGTAAAATTGCTTAACACTGCAATTGAAAACGACATATCAAAGAAACAGAAAACTTTTAAAACCTTTGCAATTATCGTAACTATTTCTTCTGTATTGGCGTTTGCTCTCACAATTATTTCACAAATTCGTTTGCAAGATTTTAACATATTTGTCATTATCAGAAGAATTTTCGTTTATGGTTTTTATATTGCAATCGCTTGGGCGGTGGCACTCACTAATCCTGATAATGAAAAGCAAAACAAAATTGCATTTACAATTTTACCGCTGATTTCAATTTGTCAGAGTTTTGTGTTTACTGTAATTGGTTTATTTGTTTAAATAAATTTTAACTCCCTCATAAAAAGAGGGAGTTTTTTGTGCAAATTTGAATTTGTCGGGATGTTTATGACACCAATATGGTCGGTTCTCGGCTCCCCTGAAAGGGGAGCTGTCGAGCGTATGCGAGACTGAGGGGTTTGTTGTTTAATTGAATAACCCCTCTGTCACTTCGTGACATCTCC
>JAZQYK010000029.1:0-6714 GCA_045633505.1 Candidatus Fimenecus sp.
AAACGTTGTTAATGCAGTTAAAGTAGCAAAAGCACTCAACGTAAAGGTAGTTGCCTTGACAGGTGAAACGGGTGGCATATTAAAATCTTTAGCAGATGTGACAATCTGTGCACCTTCCACCGAAACCTACAAAATCCAAGAATACCACTTGCCAATATATCATTATTTATGTGCAAAAGTGGAAGAAGAAATTTTTGGATAGAACAAATTAGAGTTTGTCGGGCTCTTTTATATACACATTTTACGTAGGGGCTGGCGTCCCCGACAGCCCGTTCCAAAGTGTGCGGTTAAACTACATCGGGTCGTCGAGGACGCCGACCCCTACGGAACGACGGGGGTGCGGGTTTCCGGTGGACACCTCTGCGAAGCAATATCACTCGCCTTTGGCGAATATAACTGGGGCGCACTTCGTAAAGAAGTGCGCCCCTTTGGTCGTATTTTTTATTACCCTAAATCATGTTTATCTGTTATTGTAATTTCAGGTTTTTTCATACCGAGTGTTTCGCAGACGATAATCTCGTTTTCTTCTTTAAGCAATACACCGGGGAGATAAAGTGACTTCTGTGGACCAACTTTCCAATATCTTCCAAGGTTAAAGCCGTTAACCCAAACATAACCCTTGTCAAAATTTTCAAGGTGAACAAAGCAATCAGCTTTTGAGTCTGCCTTGAATGTACCTTTATAGAATATAGCTCCCTTATCTTTGTCAAAGCTTTCAACCGGCTTAAAGTCAAGTTTATCGAGATTATCAAGCGGTAAAGTCCATACCTTGTAGCCCATTTGACGCTGATTTGCAATAATAATATCAGAGAAGCCTTTACGGTCCATCATCTTTTCACCGTAGTTTACACGACCCATTGTGTCAACCAAAAGACCTATTTTCTTTTCACCATCGACAGCACCAATATAAACAGTTGCAGTGTCACTTGAGTCCTTTGCAATCTTTTTATAAATTGCACCAAGAGAGAATTTAAAAGGCTTTGTATATTCAGTACGGTCAATGAATTTTTTGTATTTGTCATCAACATAAACGAAGCCGAAATCGTGAACGTTTCTAATCATCAACGGAATTGGGTCATAGTGACCTTTTATTACTGTTTCATAGTAAATCATACCGAAATTCTGACCAAAATATTCCATACTTTCAGGAACGGGAACACGATGCTTTTCACCGATATTCTCGAGATTTTCAAAAAGACTTGCACTTTCAGTAAGCTCCACTTTGCCTATTGTCTGCAATTCCGGTCTTGGTGGTAATTCTTGCATTTCCAAGCCCTGATGCTTATGTAAAAGTTCACGGACTGCGTGATAAGCCGGGGTATAATCACCGTATTCGTTAAGTAATGCACAGTAGTCATAGCTTGTAATTGTTGGCTCATAAGGAGAAGCAGGGTTATGGTTTGCACCTGCATTAAAGCCGAAGTTTGTACCACCGTGGAACATATAAAAATTGAAACTTGCACCGCAATCTAAAAACTCCTGAACCTCTTTAACGACTGATTCAGGTTTTCTTGTGTGATGTTTGTCTCGCCAATGGTCAAACCATCCGCACCAGAATTCACCACACATATTTGGTCCATCATTTTCAAAATCCTTTAAACAATTAAAAGCAGTTTTAGCTCTTGAGCCAAAGTTGAGAACCTTATAAATATGAGGTAATGAGCCACCTGAAATCATATTTTTCCAGTTGCCGTCAGATGTGAAAAGCGGAACGTCAATTCCGCAGTCACGGGTTAAATCTTCAACAAATTTAAGATATTCTTTGTCGTTACCGTAAGAACCGTACTCGTTTTCAACCTGCATCATAATAATATTTCCGCCGTTAGTCATTAAAAGCGGACGAAGTCTGCCCAAAAGTTCTTTGTAATATCTTTCGATGCAAACAAGAAAATCGGGATACATACAACGAATTTGCATATTCTTGTCTTTAAGAAGCCACGCGGGAAGTCCGCCGAAATCCCACTCGGCACAGATATATGGTCCAGGACGCACAATACAATAAAGACCAACCTTTTGAGCAGTTTTCACAAAACGCTCAATGTCAAGCATACCGTCAAAGTGAAATTCGTTCGGGCGGGGTTCGTGCAAATTCCAACAAGTATAAGTTTCAACCGTGTTGAAGCCTGCCAATTTTAACTTTGTAAGACGGTCTTCCCAATATTCAGGCAAGGTTCGAAAATAGTGCATAGCGCCTGAATAGATTTTGACGGGCTTACCGTCTATATAAAACTCTTTATTTTTAATCTCAAACATAAGCGAGCTTCCTTTCGGTTAATCATTTTTCTCAATTAAGCACACACTTTCCACGTGACTTGTTCTTGGGAACATATCAACGGGTGTTGCCTCTTTTGTTTCGTAACCTAATTCCTTAAAAATTGCGCAGTCTCTTGCCTGAGTTGACACATCACAAGAAACGTATATGATTTTTTTCGGTTTCATTTCTGCGACGTATTTCAAGACCTCTTTATCACAGCCCTTTCTTGGCGGGTCAAGAATTACCGCATCAGGCTGTATATTTCGGTCTTTGAGAATTTTTACTGCATCTCTTGCATCGCCGCAATAAAATTCGCAATTTTCTATATTGTTGTTTTTCGCGTTAATTTTTGCATCTTCAATAGCTTCGGGGATAATCTCAACACCGATTATCTTTTTTACCTTATTTGCCATTGAAAGTCCGATTGTACCTGCACCGCAATAAAGGTCAAGAACGGTTTCATTACCCGTTGCGCCGACATATTCACTTGCTTTGCCATATAAAAGCTCGGCACAGTCGTGGTTTACCTGATAAAAAGATAGTGGTGAAAGTCGGATTTTCACGCCGCAAAGCACGTCTTCAATATAATCCGCACCCCAAAGTGTTTTACATTCAAGACCTAAAATCACATTGGTTTTTTCTGTGTTTTTATTGAGCACGACACTTGTAATTCCCTTAATTTTCAATAAATCGTCAACTAATTCGTGGGATTTCGGTAACTCGTCACCATTGATTACAAGGCACACCATAATCTGTCCTGTCTCAAAGGCTTTTCTTATGTAAATATGTCGGATAAGCCCCGTATGATTTACTGACTCGTATGCCGAAATGCCAAATTCGGTCATCCATTTTTTAACGATATCAACAATGTCTGCAAATTCTTCAGGTTGCAAAATACAATCTGAAGAATTTATTATTCTGTGGCTTTTTTGCGCATAAAACCCTGCAATTACTTGCTTTTCAAAGCCCACGGGATATTGCGCTTTATTTCTGTATCTTTCGGTTTTGCAAGTGATAATGTCATTCACTTGTACGTCTAAATGCGCAAGACGGGCAAAAGCATCAACTACCTTTTGCCTTTTAAGTTGCTTTTCTGCCTCATAAGAAATATGACGATAAGCACAACCACCGCAAGAGCGGAAATGCTGACAATCAACATCTGTTCTGTCTTGTGATTTCTTTAAAATCTGCTTGATAATGCCGATTGCATAGGACTTTTTTGCCTTGATAACGTGAGCAATTATCGTGTCCCCTTTTGCTGCGCCTGAAACGAACACGGCCTGACCGTTATAATGCCCTACACCGTTACCCTCGGCAGTATAGCCTTCAATATTCAGTTGTATATCTTGGTTTTTCTGAAGTGACATACAAACAAATCCTTATAATTTTAATAATATACCTGCAACTGCGCCCAATGCCAACCAAAACGCAGGATGTAATTTTTTAAGTTTCTTAATAAACATAAGTCCGAATACCACAACCGAAATTGCAATTACGGGCAAGACAAAAGCTCCGTCAACATAGAAAATCGGCTTGATAATTCCAAAAACCGCAAACAAAACAAGCGCCGTAACAACGGGACGGATGCCTGAAAAAGCGCCTTTTACGTATTCATTTTCCTTAAACGCTTTTAAAAATCCTGCAATTATTACAATTACGATAATTGAAGGTGTAACAAGTCCCAAGGTGGCAGTAATTCCGCCAAGAATTCCACCAAGCACTCCCATCTCGCCAAAACCTGCATTATAGCCTGCATAAGTTGCCATATTTATACCGATTGGCCCAGGTGTGCTTTCGGCAACGGCAACCATAACACCCAATTGGTCCTCATTAAACCAACCGTAATCACTTCTTGCCAAATCTTGTAAAAACGGAATGGTTGCAGGACCGCCGCCAACAGCAAAAAGTCCGATTTTAAAGAATTCATAAAATAATTTCAAGAAGGTCATCATTTTGATTTTACCCCCTTGATTTTATTATAAACTACACCCACTACTCCACCAAAAACAACCAGAAGAATTGGTGTTATATCAAACACAAAACAAGCAACGAGTCCAATTATAAAAAGCACAACCGACACCACATTCACAAGGCTTTTCTTTCCGAGTGTAATAACTGTGTGCGAAAGTAATGCGCAGACAATTGCGTTGATACCTGTAAGTGCAGATGCAACAATTGGATAATCCATAAAGCTTTGCAAAACTGACGCAACAATTGTGATAATAACTATGGATGGTGCTATCATTCCAAGTGTTGCGAAAATTCCGCCAAGTATTCCCGCCTGATAATAACCTATAAATGTTGCTGTGTTAACCGCAATAATACCAGGTGTGCATTGACCGACTGCATAGTAATCCAAAAGCTCTTCTTCAGTTGACCATTTTTTCTTTTCTACAATTTCTCTTGTAAGCAACGGCAACATTGTAAGTCCGCCGCCAAAGGTTATTCCGCCGATTTTTGCAAAGGTCAAAAATAGGCTTAGTAATTTTTTAACCATTTCATTCTCCAATATGATTTTTTATTTTAGATGATTTTTAACCTTTCTGTTCTCCGCTCCAGAAAATAAAGTCTGACACCAAAAGCGCTCTTACGGGTGATGCCTCTGCGCCGCTGATTTTGATTGGTGCTGCCGCAAGAAAATAGTCACCTGACTCAACCTTTTCCAAATCGAGATTTTCAAGAAGTGCAACGTTATCCACCATAAACATTCTGTGAGTTCTTCCGTCACTGCCCTCAGGCTCAACTGTCATTCCGTCAGTTCCCACAAGCACGTATCCAAGATGTGAAAGCTCGGAAGCCGCAGATTCGTGAAAAACCGCCTTACCGTGACTTTTCACAAGTATTCTTTTTGCATTTCTTGGGAAATATTCCTCAACGAATGCTCCCGTTATAATAATTTCAGGCACCTCAACCACAACGCAAGGGCCGAAGAAAACCTCAGGCGATATTTCTGTAATATCACTTCCGTTTGGTAAAAAATGCAACGGCGCATCCATGTGAGTGCCGTTGTGCAAACACATATTTATTTTGCTCAGATTGTACTCATTTTCATATCCGATTGTTTTCACCTGCTCCAAAGACGGAGTGGGGTCACCCGGATAAACCTCGCAAGTCATTACATCCTTTGAAATATCAATGATTTTCATAATATCACCCCTGAAACTATAATTTTTTATAAACTAAAAAGTCAAAATGAATTTCCGTTGTAAATCCATCGTTTTCTATAATTTTATTTTCCGCGCCAAGCTCGGTTTTGAAATAATACGGCGTCATTTTAAAAAGATTAACACCCGTTTCGCCGTTTACCGTGATTTCACCTTTCACGGAACGTCTTTCAACGAATCGGAAACCGTTATATTCCGTATGCTTTTCCTCGTTTTCATAGACGTCGGCATAGAGAAGTTTTTTCAGTCCCATTAAATGATTTTTCCCAGGTACGGCATAGATTAAATATCCGTCTTTTTTGAGTATTCTTGCCGTTTCACTCTCAACCATTGGCGCAAACACGTTTATTGCAAGGTCAAAGGCTTCACTTTGTAGTGGCATATCAAAACAACTGCCCACGGCAAAACGTCCGTTTTTATATTTTGCCGATGCAAAACGGACTGCTTCTTTTGAAATATCAAAACCGAACAGTTCGTAGTCAGTTTTTAACTTTTCAAGAAACCCGTCATAATAACCCTCACCGCAACCGCAATCAGCAATAGACAACTTTTGACTATTTGTAAAAATCGAGTTAATTATCTCGACGAGTTTTTCTGCAAACAGGTCATAGTTTCCGCTTTCAAGAAATGCGCGGCGAGACAAAACCATATCCTTTGAGTCGCCTGGATTATCCGAGTGCTTTTTGTTGACGGGCAACAAATTCACGTATCCTTGTTTTGCAATATCAAAAGAGTGCTTGTTCTCGCAAGTATATGTTCTTCCGTCAATATTCAGTTGTGATTTGCAAATGGGACAAAGGAACATAATAACACCTTGTAATAGTAACGGCGGGAAACCCCTCATTCATTTTCTTTAGAAATGACAGCTCCCGCCCTACTTTTTAATTATTTTGCAACGATATTTACAAGTTTACCCTTAACGTAGATTTCTTTAATAATATTCTTGCCGTCAAGTTCTGCACTAACTTTTTCGTCTGCTTTAGCCGCCGCAATAGCATCTGCCTGTTCGATATCTGCCGCAACGTTGTGCTTTGCACGGATTTTACCGTTAATCTGAACAACGATTTCGATTGTTTCATCAACGCATTTTGCCTCATCGTAAGTTGGCCATACACCGTCAGCCGCCATCATCTTGCCAAAACCACAAGTTTCCCACATTTCTTCAGTAACGTGAGGTGCAAATGGGTTTACAAGAAGAAGCAGTACTTTAAGTTCAGCTTTATTGATTGAGCCCTTTGTATAAATAGCATTAAGAAGCGTCATAAGTGCTGCAATAGCAGTATTATATTTAAGTGC
>JAZQYK010000030.1:0-6642 GCA_045633505.1 Candidatus Fimenecus sp.
TATAAAAGAGCCCGACAAATTCAAATTTGTGCAAAAAATTGGGACGCCGAGTGGGCGTCCCTTACTGAAATTATTCATTAAATTATTGAATCCCTCCACCATCTTCGATGGTCCCCCTCCTTTTTAACAAGGGAGGCATTTAAGGATTAATCAAGGAAGTCGCGGAGCTTTTTGCTACGGCTTGGGTGACGAAGCTTTCTTAAAGCTTTTGCTTCAATCTGACGAATTCTTTCACGAGTAACGTTAAATTCCTTACCAACCTCTTCAAGAGTTCTTGGGTGACCGTCTTCAAGGCCGAAGCGGAGTGAAAGCACCTTTTCTTCTCTTGGTGTGAGAGTTTTAAGTACTTCTGCAAGTTGCTCTTTAAGAAGTGAAATTGATGCTGCATCTGCCGGTGACAATGCTTCATCATCAGGAATAAAGTCACCTAAATGGCTATCTTCCTCTTCACCGATTGGGGTTTCAAGAGAAACAGGTTCCTGTGCAAGACGAAGAATTTCACGAACTTTATCAGGTGCCATATCAAGCTCTTCTGCAATTTCTTCTGCTGACGGGTCGTGACCGTTCTTATGAAGCAACTGACTGCTTGTCTTTTTAACTTTATTGATTGTTTCAACCATGTGAACAGGAATACGGATTGTTCTTGCCTGGTCAGCAATAGCACGGGTAATAGCCTGTCTAATCCACCAAGTAGCATAAGTTGAGAACTTGAAGCCCTTTGTATAGTCAAACTTTTCAACAGCCTTAATAAGACCCAAGTTACCTTCTTGAATAAGGTCAAGGAACTGCATACCGCGTCCAACGTAACGTTTTGCAATACTTACAACAAGACGAAGGTTAGCCTCAGCAAGACGTTGCTTTGCTTTTGTATCACCGTCTGAAATACGGATTGAAAGCTCGATTTCTTCTTCAGAAGTCAAAAGCGGAACACGACCGATTTCTTTAAGATAAACTCTTACCGGGTCATCCATTGCGAGAGCTTTGCTGTCACCTGCACCGCCATCGTCACTTTTTGCGAGGTCGGATTCGTCAGTAATAGCATCTCTTGCCATATCGCCAAGGTCATCAATAAGCTCGATGTTGTTAGCTTCAATCATTTCATAGAGTTTGTCCAACTCATCCATTTCAATATCGAGTTCAACGATAGCGTTATCAATTTCCTGAGTTGTAAGTTTACCAACTGCTTTACCTTTTTCCACTAATGCTCTGAGAGCGGCTTTTTTATCAATTGTTTCCATTTGGATTTCTCCTTCACATACCTTAATTTTTGAAAAATCTTAAAAAGTCTTCATCAGAAATGTTATCCACTCCAACATCCTTCAGGCTTTTTTTATTTTTTTCGTTTAATATTATTTTTATACAATCGGCGCACTCATCGAAGGTGTTGTTAAGTGTGTGCGAAATCGTCTGTATCTTCGCAACTGCACTTATTTCATCGTCGGTAAGGTCACCGTATAAAAACGAGATTTCAGCAGATTTGCCTTCACGCAATCGGCTTGTAACTGATTTATAAATTCTTCGGTTAAACTCCGTTACAAAATCCTCAGCAGTCAATTTTTCATCAACGGCTGAAAGATGTTCAGGGTTTGCCATTAAAATAGCAATCAGCATTTCCTCAGCTTTTGCCGCTCCGTGATATTTTTTTCGTTCAGGATTAAGTTTGTCAAGAATATCACCCTGACGCTGTATTTCCGTAAACTCTCTTTTTTGTTTTGTATAAACTTTTTTCTTTGAAAGGCGCTTTGCCTCATCAACGATTACGCTTTTTGTAACGGACAACTCGTCGGCAATTCTTGAAGCGTAAATATCAAGCTCAACTGCACCCACGTTTGAAAGAATTTCAATTACACTTCTTAAATACTGACGTTTTCCGTCGTCACTTGCAACGTCGTATTTTGAACGTTCATTCAAAAGTGCAAATTCAATTTCATTTGCAGCACCGTTGATTATGGCTTTCATTTTTTCCACACCATAATTTTTTATGATTTCATCAGGGTCTTTACCGCCGCTTAAATGAAGCACTTTTATTTTAGCGGTTGTATTCTTGAAAATTCCCAATGCTCTTGTTGCAGCCTTTTGTCCTGCTTCGTCAGCATCATAGGAAATCAAAATTTCCGAAGCGTAACGTGACAAAAGCTGAGCCTGTTCACCTGTAAGGGCTGTACCAAGTCCTGCAACGGCATTTGTAAAACCTGCTTGATGAAGCGCAATAACGTCCATATATCCTTCGCAAAGAATAAGACTGTCCCTACCGCTTTTTTTTGCAAGGTTAAGAGCAAACACGCCCTGACTCTTTTTGTAAACCATTGTATCGGAAGTATTAAGATACTTCGGCTTTGAGTCATCCATAACACGACCGCCGAAAGCGATTACGTTACCTTTAACGTCAATTATCGGAAACATTATACGGTTACGGAAATTATCATAGATATTATTGGGATTTTTCTGTGAGCGCCTTGCAAGGTTTGCATCAACCAATTCTTCTTTTGTATAGCCTTTTTTTAACATATAGTTTGTTAAATCAAAACAACTATCGGGGGCAAAGCCAAGCCCAAACATTTTGATTGTTTCGTCAGTCAGTCCGCGATTTCTGAAATACTGATAACCAACTGCACCCTCTTTTGTACCAAGACATTTATGGAAAAATCTTGCGGCTTCTCGGTTTGCTTCAAGCATTCGAAGTCGTTTTTTATTAAGTGAGCTGTCATAAGTATTATCTTCAGGCACGTCCATTCCCACACGGTCGGCAAGGAATTTGATTGCATCAAGATAATCAAGGTTTTCGATATTCTTAATAAAAGTTATTACGTCACCGCCGTTACCGCAGCCGAAGCAATAATAAGACTGAGTATCGGGATAAACTGTAAAGGACGGTGTTTTTTCACCGTGAAAAGGACACAAGCCTTTACTTATTCGACCTGCCCTTTTTATATTTACATAGGATGAAATGGTAGTTTCAATATCGGCACGACTGCGAAGCTCGGTTAAAAATGCATCATCAAATCGCACATTACCCCTCCCATCCGATATCAACCCAAGAATCAGGGATGAATATATTCTTATAAACTGAAACGAGATAGCGGTCACTCATACCTGCAATATAATCACAGGCTGCCTGATGAACGCCTTCTTGTTCTATTATATATTTGTATGCGGTTGGAATTTTTTCAGGTTTTTCCAGCAAGTAATCATAAAGGCGGATAATAACATCCATTGCCTTCGTTTCTTCACCCTTACAAACAGGATTTGTATAAACCTTATCAAACATAAATGCGTGTAATTCATCGAAAGGTTGTTGAACGTCAGCTGAAAACTGAATTGTGTCAACGCTGTTTTCAACAACGTTTCGCACCATTGTATTTATTCTGTCGGATTTTGAAAATCCCAACGCTTTTCTAATTTCAAGAGGAATATCCTCCTCACACATTACGTTTGCACGGGTTGCATCGTCAATATCGTGATTTATGTAAGCAATCTTATCGGCGAGTTTTACAATTCTTCCTTCAAGGGTAAATGCTTCTTTTCCTCTTGTGTGACAGACGATACCGTCACGTACTTCATAAGTAAGGTTTAAGCCTCTGCCGTCTTTTTCGAGTCTGTCAACGACTCTCAAGCTCTGGTCGTAATGACGAAAACCGCCCGGCACGACTTTATCAAGCGCTCTTTCACCTGCATGGCCGAATGGAGTGTGTCCCAAATCGTGTCCCAATGCAATAGCCTCAGTTAAATCAGCGTTTAAGAGCAGACCGTTTGCAATTGCACGGGCAACCTGAGAAACCTCAAGAGTGTGAGTGAGTCTCGTTCGATAATGGTCACCCTCAGGAGACAAAAACACCTGTGTTTTATGCTTTAATCGACGGAATGAATTTGAATGAATTATCCTGTCACGGTCACGCTGGAAATCAGTTCTCAAATCACATTTTGGTTCTAAAATAACACGGCCTTTTGTTTTGGCAGAAAGACAAGCCTTTTCAGACAAAAAACCTGCTTCTTTATTCTCGAACTTTTCTCTGATAGTCATTCAAATTCCCCCTTTTAAAATACTTTCTAATTATATATACGACAGAAATTTTAAAAACCCTTTATTTTTTTGTAAAAAATTTTAAAATTCGCAAAAATTTTCTGAAATTACAGATAAATCTAGCTTTCCATTACTTAAATCGGTAACTTTTGCCTTTATGTTATCTAAATTTTCACCTTTAATTCTAAATATAACTTTTACATTATCAGTAAACTGTGTATCAAGAATAACGGTATCTTCTCGTGAAAGAAAATCATTCAACTTACCATAGAATGTATAATCACATTCTGCCTCAACGTCCACGCAATGAGCCATTGTAATTATCTTTGCGCTGTCAACACCGATTTTAGCGCTGTGGGAATAAGCACGGACAAGTCCCCCGCCGCCCAAAAGTATTCCGCCGAAATATCGAGTTACCACAACGCAAACATCAACGAGGTTTTCCTTTTCAAGCACATCAAGAACAGGTACGCCAGCAGTACCCTGAGGTTCACCGTCATCAGAGTACCTTTTCACTCCACCTTCACGGAGAATATAAGCATATACATTATGAGTTGCATCCCAATGCTTTGCTTTGATTTCAGCAATAAATGCATTTGCTTCTTCAACAGTTGAAACCGGCTTTGCATATCCAATAAAGCGTGAACGCTTGACAACATACTCATCACTGTTAAATTCTTTTATGGTTCTGTATTCAGTTAGCAAGTTTTCTCACACCTTCTATAAAAAAACAAAAGGTGGCACATTTTGTACCACCGTTATGTTTTAACTTATTTTGAAAGATTATAACGCTTGTTAAATCTGTCAACACGTCCGCCTGTATCAACAAGCTTCTGCTTACCTGTGAAGAATGGGTGGCAATTTGAGCAGATATCAACCTTTAAATCATCTTTAGTTGAGCAAGTTTCAAATGTTGCACCACAAGCACACTTAACTGTAACTTTTTTATACTCTGGATGGAGTCCCTGTTTCATGACAATTGTCACCTCTTTCAGTACTTGTTTTCATTAGCCTAGTAATTTTAGCACAAGAAGATACAAAAATCAAGTGTTTTTTTAAAGTTTTAAAGAAATTTCTTTTGAAAGATTGAATGAGTAAAGACTAATCTTCACATTTTTAAGACCGAAGCATTGCTCTGCCGCCATTTTATAAACTCTCATCTGTTCACGATATCGGTTGCAAAGTTCTTCTTCAGTAGAAACTCGGTCCGTTTTATAATCCACGATTTCGCCTTCATCTTCATTGATTATAAGACCGTCAATTACACCTTGAATAACGACGGGTTCATCAAAATCGCAATCAGCATTAACGAAGGACAGTGGCACGGACATTGTAAACTCCTGCTCCTTCAAGAATTTATCCGCAGATGAAACGCGCTTATACATATCACTTTCAAAGAACATTTGAAGTTTGTTTAAATCTATTGCGTCCGCTTCAGCCTTTGTAAATTGCTCATTTCTGACAAGTCGGTCAAGCTCTTTTTCCACGTCAGCACTTGCTTTGGTCATATCACAAACTTCCATAAAACGATGCATCAAAGAGCCACGTTGAGCAGGGGTCAGTTCATTCTTACCCATAAAAGCAGGTCTTTCACTTGCAAGGTATTTGAGTTTTTCCTCATTTTGCATTGACGAAGCAGCGTACTTTACAGGTATTTCCGAAAGTTGAGCAAACGGATATTCATATTCCAATCTTTCTGTAATATCATTCAAAACATTTTCGTCAAGATTATGATTTGTTACCAATACTTCTTCCTTAATTTGCTCTTTTGGATTTTCTACGAGTTTAAATTCAATTTCAGGAGAATAGGAGCGAGGAATTTCATAGCAAAAATTATAGTCGCCCTTAAATCCCATTGAATGATGAAACAACATACGTAACAAAATCCAATGCATAAAACTGTTGGTAAACAATAAAGGAATTTGTGATTTGGAATCATAATAATGTATATAATATAACTCGTCTATCTTTTTATTCCAATTATACATTGAACCCACAATATATAGTTTTTCTTCCGCACGGGTCATTGCAACGTATAGTAAACGTATAAGTTCAGCTGTTTCTTCGTATTTATTAGCAAGTTTAATGGCACTATGCGGTTGCGTAGATAACTCCTTATTCAAGTTTGAAAAGTATCGTGTGAAGCCTATGCCTAAATCTTTATGAACTTTCACCTTACTATAATCCGTAACGTTAAAACTTGAAGAACAATTCGCAATAAAGACAACGGGGAATTCAAGACCTTTACTTTTATGGATAGACATTATGCGGACAACGTCATCGTTTTCAGTTAATTCGTTGGCACCCTCTAAATCCTTTTTGTTTTTACGGATTTTGTCAAGATAACGAATAAAGCCTGAAAGCCCCGTACCACCCATCGCTTCATAGTTTTCTGCATAATTGATTAAAAGTTCTAAATTCAGTACCCTTTTGTCTCCGCTATCCATCGCGCCGACAATACTGTCATAAGCAGTCATTTCAAAAATTCGACGGATTAAACCCCCGATATCCATTGTAACGGACAAGGTGCGAAGAATGGATAGCATATCAAGAAATTCTTTGACTTTTAAATCCTTATCATACTGTTTTTTGATTACATTATAAAGATTGCTCGTTCTGTC
>JAZQYK010000031.1:0-35023 GCA_045633505.1 Candidatus Fimenecus sp.
TCAACAGCAACCTTTACAATAGTAATCTGTCCCATATTCTGCCCCCTTTGCTAAATTTTTATTAAATTATATATTTCTGATTTCTTCCGGCTCAATAATTTCAACTTTACCCGTAATAATTTCATCAAGCGCAAGACTTACAGGTTTGTCATTAAGGATTTCTCCGTTTTCTTCGGCAGAAACAGCAATTTCTCTCGCTCTTTTTGCAACAGCAGTTACAAGAGAATATCTGCTGACGTTATTTTTAAGTACGTTTCTTAAATCAGGATTAAACATTTTTATTACCTCACTTATATAAATTATGTAAAATATTTAAAACATCTTCAGATGTCTTTTCAATATCATCATTGATTACAAGATAGTCATAGTCCTTACTCATTTCTAATTCATTATGAGCAATTTCAAGACGCTTTCTAACATCATCTTCATCTTCAGTACCTCTTGAACGAAGACGGTGTTCAAGCTCCTCGATAGATGGCGGAAGAATGAAGATACTCACAGAATCAGGATAGAGCTTCTTGATATTAGCGGCACCCTGAACCTCAATTTTTAAAATTACGGTTTTTCCTTCACTAAGCCATTTATCAATCGGCGCTTTTGGAGTTCCATAAATATTACTGCCGAAGTGAGCATATTCAAGCACTTCGTCATTTTCAATCATTTTTTCAAATTCAGGAACTGAAATGAAATAATAATCAACGCCGTTTATCTCATTATCTCGAATTGAGCGCGTAGTACAAGAAACAGACTTCTGAAGAGATTTATCTTTATTCAGCACAATTTCAAGTACGGTGTCTTTTCCCACCCCTGATGGACCCGAAAAAAGTACAAGTTTTCCGCAATTATTCCCCATTAGTAGTTTCCTCCAAATCCTCTGCCTCAGTACGATTGAGAATTGTTTCCGCTTTTAAATAGGAAGAAACAATATGGTTACTGTCCATAATTAAGACTGACTGAGTTTTTCGTCCTTGTGTTGCATCTATAAGAAGATTTTTTTCTTTTGCCTGAGATACAATTCTTTTGACAGGTGCCGAATCAGTTGAGACCACAGCAATTACCCTGTCAGCATTTACAGCGTTACCAAAGCCAACATTTATCAATTTCATAAAAATACCTCATTCGATATTTTGAATCTGTTCACGTATTTTCTCAATTTCAGCCTTAATATCAATGACGTTTCGAGCAATCGTAACGTCTTGAGACTTTGAGCCAATCGTATTAGCTTCTCTGTTCATCTCCTGAACGAGAAAATCAATTTTTCTACCAATTGCTTCGTCACTATTCAGGAACAATCTAAGCTGGTCGATATGACTGCGAAGTCTTACTGTCTCTTCAGCAACTGCAACCTTATCAGCAAATATTGCACATTCAGTCAATATTCTTTGTTCATCAACCTGAACGTCTGACAAAAACTCGTTAATTCTTGCCAATAACTTATCATTATATTCTTTAATGGTTTCAGGAGAACGTTCTTCTATCAAAGAAACCTTTGATAAAATCAAATCTGCCCTATTTAAAACATCAGCTTTAAGTTTATCACCCTCAGCCTCTCTCATTGCCACGAACTTTGAAACTGCTTCATCAGTTACAGATTTAACTGCATTCCAGATTTTATCTTCATCTGCTTCGTTCTTATGTACAGTAAAAATATCATTATACCGTGTAAGAGATGACATAATCTGTTCATCACGGATATTGAGTTCAAGACGGTCTGCAAGTTCATTAAGTGCATTGAAATAAGAATCTGCAAGAGAATGATTTACAGCAATTTCCACGTTGTCATCTTCAAGATTTTCAATTGAAACGTAACATTCAATCTTTCCTCTTGAAACACGGGTATTAACGTAACTTTTAAGTTTTTCTTCAAGAAATCCGTAATTTCTCGGCACTCTTGAACTAAACTCAAAATATCTATGATTTACACTTTTAAGTTCAACAGTAATGTTCATAGTATCGACTGTTGCTTGTGAGCGACCATAACCGGTCATACTTCTAATCATTTAATTATATCACTCCAATTATTTACAACAACTGCCCTTTAACAGCGAAGGAATATCACCGCTAAAGACATTATCGTTTTTTTCGAATCCCAAAAGCTGTAATACTGAAGATACGTCTTCAAGATTACAATGTGCCATATAGGCGTTTCTGTTTGCACAAAAATTCAAAGCCGCACGTATATATCCTTCAACAAGAAGCTTGTCCTCATAATCGCAATCAATTGAAATAATATAGCAATTATATCCTTTGATTGAAAACAAACAACTGCCAAGTGGGGTGCCATCTTCTTCAAAACCGCAATACGCACCGTACAAATAACCGTTATCAAACGAGTATTCACTGTATATTGCAGAAATTTCTTCAATATTTGTGATTGGTTTATAAGAAATCATTTCTGCACCTTTCTTTCGGTTGATGAAGCAACTAAAAGCTTATGAACTTCTTCATCAGTAAGGTTGCGCCAATCCCCTTGTTTTAACATTCCGAGTTTAACAGAGCCAATCTGTGTTCTTTTAAGTCTTGCAACCTCAAGTCCTAATGCTTCACACATTTTTCTGATTTGTCTGTTTCTTCCTTCATAAATTATTATTTCAAGCACAACTCGACCTTCACTGCGGCTGATTACACGAACTTCTGACGGCATTGTTAATCTTCCGTCAATCTCAACTCCCGTTGTCAAGGCTGTAATCTGGTCCTCATTTATTGATGGACGAACTGTTACTCGGTAAGTCTTTGGAACGTGCTTAGCAGGATGAGTAATCGCATTTGCAAATTCACCATCGTCAGTCAAGAGCAACAAACCTTCAGAATCGCGGTCAAGTCTGCCAACAGGATAAACGCGTGTTCCAACATCTTCAACAAGCTGAGCCACACACTTTCTGCCCATCTCATCACTAAGTGTAGTAATAAAACCACGAGGCTTGTGAAGCATTATATAGGTATGAGTTTTACTTCTTACAACTTTCTTTCCAAAAACAGTAACAGAGTCCTTTTTCGGATTGATTTTATCGCCAATTGAAGCAATCTTTCCGTTCACTTTTACCTTGCCTGAAGCTATCAATTCTTCAGCCTTTCGTCGAGAAGCAACACCGCATTCGGAAAGGAATTTTTGTAGTCTTACTTGAGTATCTGCCATAATTTCACCTAAACAAATCTATAATCTTATCTAAAAAAGTTTTTTCAACATTCTCTTCCATATTTATTAAAGCTACGCCTTCGTCAGCAACTAAATATGTTTTTTGCAACAAATTATTATTCTTATCATAAAATTCAACGAAGCCGACAATATCGCCTGAGTTAACGGGCGCATATAAAAACTTCTCAATAAAAATCTTACTGTTGTAAGAAAAACTGTTATCAATAGTTGTAAAAGGAATTATATCGTTAAATTTTACAGAAACCGAAGATTTCTCTCCGCCAACAACTGCTATTTCAATATTTTCCATATCACAAGTAAGGTTATAAGTTTGAGCCAAGTCAAAAGAATAATCGTACATTTTTATATGGTCGTTCCAATCGTCAGGCGCATTTAACGTAACAGCAACCAAGGTCTTACCGTCTTTTTGAACAGCAGAAACCAAACATCGTCCGCTTTTTTTAGTGAAGCCTGTTTTAATACCAAAAGCACCGTCATAAACCTTTAAAAGTTTGTTGTTATTAGAAAAAACTCGCCGATACGGTTCGTTTCCATAATAAACAACTTGAGTCTGAGAAGAACAAATTTTTCTGAATTCAGGATTTTTTATTGCATAAGAACCCAAAACTGCCATATCAAAGGCAGTTGAATAGTGACTTTCGCCGTCCAACCCCGATGGAGTCTCAAATGACGTAGAATTCATACCAATTTCTTTAGCTTTGTAATTCATCAGCGATACAAAATCTTCAACACTGCCGCCGACAACATGCGCAACAGTATTAGCCGCATCGTTTCCCGATTCTAACAGCATTCCTTTAACAAGCGTTTTTAAAGAAATTTTATCGTCTGCCAATAAACCAATAGAAGAGCCTTCAACATTAACCATTTCTTCAGTGACCTGATACATAAACTCATTAGCGCCATACTCAAGTGCAAGAATTGACGTCATTATCTTTGTAGTACTAGCCATAGGAAGTTTTTCGTATGCGTTTTTTTCAAAAATTACTTCATTGGTATCCGCAGAAATTACAATAGCTGATTTGGCAGAAATATCCTCATTTTTTAAGGCGTTAGCACAAATCGGATTAAAATAGAACAGAACAAAAACCGACAATATGAAAAAGCATTTATTCATCAAACATCACCGAAATATTATATGCATATTTCGGTGATATAAGACATTGTTGTTATGCTTCTGTTTTTTCTTCAGCACTGTCAATTACTGCGTTGCTGAAAGCCTTATCCATCTTTGCTTTATTTACAGCGTTTGAAACCTTATCAAACATTTCAGGCACAAGACCTACAATGCGTTCCGCCGCATTATCAAATGCAGTAATATGTTTAATGTCAACATTGCCATAAGCATCAATTACAAGGAAGGCAATAGGCATAATAGTAACACCTGCACCACCGCCGCCGCCAAAAATATCCTGATTTGATTTTGACGGAAAATCTGAACCGCCTGAAGCAAAGCCGTATGTAACCTTTGATACAGGAATAATTGTAACTCCGCCTTCAACCTTCATTGGTTCACCAATAATCGTACTGACATTTACAAGGTCCTTAACCTTTTCAATTGTAGTCTCAAGAATTCCTGCTGCTGATGATTTTTCTTTCATCATAAAGCACCACCTTCATTTATATTTTCATTATTTTTATTATTGTTTTTAGTTCCTTTAAGGAACTTGATAACCACATTAAACAACAATCTAAAAGCTAAAACTATCACTGCGTTGATTATAAAAATCGGTCTGATTGAAACTGAAAAAGCAAATTGTGCTTTATTCTTAATTCCAATAAAATCAGGTTCTATTTCAACATCATATTTTTTAACTGTTAAGTTCGTACAGATAAAAGATAATGACGGAAAAACAGTCTGACAAAGATTTCCGTAATCTATTGCAGTTTGTGCCGCATCACCGCTTGATACCGTCATCCATAAGTATAACTCTCGAAGAACAATATGATTTTTAAACGACGAGAACATTTTGCCCAAATCTTTTGCAGCGTTGTTTATAAGTTCAACAACACCGTCAAATCCTTGATTCTTATAAAACTTAACAAAAATATTGTCTTTCTTTTCTGCTGTTTCAACAGTTTCTTCAACCGGTTGCTCTTCTTTTTTCTCTTTTTGGGGCTTTTCTTTTTTTGGTGGCTTCTCCTTTTTAGGTTTTGCAGGAAGTATTTGTATATTTACAAAAAGCCACTTGATATTCAATTTAAACTCATCGAAAAACTCACCGTTTATCGTAATTCTTACACTCAAAATCAAGGCAATAAAAGCTATAATACCAAGTAAGATGTATAACAAAACCAGAAAGCCACCTCCTTTTCAAAAATATATAGGTACTTATTCTTCAATAACTTCTTCAGCGTCTTCGCTTGTTTCTTCTCTTTGTGGAATTTCAGGAAGCTCGTCAAGTGACGAGATAGAGAAACAGCGAAGGAAATCAGGAGTAGTACCGTAAACTAACGGTCTGCCCGGCAAATCAAGTCTTCCCTTTTCTTCAATAAGTTTTTTTTGACATAACGTAGATATTACGCCGCTGCAATCAACACCTCTGACTTGCTCCACAAAGGATTTGGTAACGGGTTGGTTATATGCAACCACGGCAAGAACTTCAAAAGCCGCCTGTGACAAAGGTGTATTTTTTCGCAGTTCTAAAACATCACGAATAACTTCTGCAAACTCGGTTCTTGATGACAGTTGATACTTATCACCGAGTTTTAAAAGACAAATACCGCTGTTTCTCTCATCAAGTTTAGCGGATAAGTTGTATAAAACCTGTTCACATAATTCAATTTCAATTTCAAGTGCCTGAGCCATTCTTTCCAATTCAACAGGTTCTCCAGATGCAAAAAGGATTGCTTCAGCGGCCGCCTGTAATTTACTTGCTTTCATTAATTCCATTCCTCACTAACCTCTGAAAAATCAGAGTCTAATAATTCAACCTGAGCTTCTTCGCCCTCGCCCAAAACCATAACTTTTTTTGATTTAGTCAGCTCTAAAACCGCTAAAAAAGTTGCAACGATGTCCGACCTTGACTCAGCATCAGAAAACAAGGAATTAAGCTTTGCTTTCTGACCTTTTTTCGTTAACTTAGAAAAGATTTTAGAAATTTTTGAACCAACTGAAACTACTTTTCTAACAACGATTTCTTTAAAAGCCTCAATCGGCGGTGGTAACTGCCTGAGCTTTTTACCTGCGGCTGAAACGTAAGCATTAAACAACTCGCTTGGCTCGTGAATTCTTTTATAAGTTTGGTCAGGGTCAATTTTTTCAGCTGTTCGGATGAACGTTCCAAACCCATCGGTATTTTCAGACAATTTTTCCGCAAGAAGTTTCATGTCGCGATATTCAATCAATTCTCCTTGTAACTCTTGCTTTAATTCTTCAGCTTCTGTATAAACAGGCAAAAGTGACACGGATTTAAGATAAACAAGTCTTGCGGCCATTTCAAGAAATTCTGCCGCAACGTACATATCCTCTTCTTGCATCATTCTAACGTATTCAACGTATTGCTCAACAAGAGTAACGATAGGAATATCGTAAATATTCAATTTGTGTTTTGAAATCAGATGCAAAAGCAAGTCCATCGGGCCTTCAAAAACATCTAATTTGTACGATATTTTTTCCATAAATAAACCTACTTAAAAAAGAGTAAACGGGAATTCTGCAATAATTGAAAACAAATTCAAAATTAAAGTTGATATTATTGCTAACGGAGTTGAGAGAACGCCTGATATAATCAAAACAAACACAACAATTACAACATATCTTTCATATTGCAAAAACTTATAATAATATTTTGCAGGAATTAGTAATTGCAAAATTCTTGAACCATCAAGCGGCGGAATCGGTAACAAGTTGAATACCGCAAGATTTATATTGATTGATGCCGCAAAATACAAGAATGACACTATTGAATAGAGAATCATCACGTCAAGTTTATAAAATACGGTCTGAACTAAAACAGATAGAAAAACGAAGAAAAATCCCATAATCAAATTTGAAACGGGACCTGCGATAGCAGTCAACGCCATTCCTTTTTTAGCGTCTTTAAAGTTTCGCGGATTTACACTAACAGGTTTTGCATAACCGAAACCACAAATAAAAATCATCAAAGCACCCAATAAATCAACGTGTGCCATTGGATTAAGTGTTAATCTGCCGGATAATCTTGGTGTTTCGTCACCTAATTTAGTTGCAATTAACGCATGAGCGTATTCGTGAATCGGCATTGTACAAAAGACAACGAAAAGTCTTGAAAACAAGCCAATAATCAATTCGAGAAAATTAAAATCTCCACCAAGTATATCAAAAAGCATTAAAATTCATCTTCCATTTCTCTAAAAAAATATTATATTCCAAAAATTACAATTCTGTCAATATTATTGAAATCATAAATTACTTCTTTTTCAGAATATTTTTCCTTAAACAAAGAAACAACGTCTAAGCTTTGTCCGTCTCCGCACTCTAAGCCGATAAAGCCACCCGTTTTAACCTTTTCAACCCATTTTCGAGCAATGCAACGATAAAAATCAAGTCCATCAACCCCGCCGTCAAGCGCGGTTACAGGCTCAAAAAGCACCTCTCTTTGTAATTGGGCAATTTCATTAGCGGGAATATACGGCGGATTGGAAAGAATGATATCTGCATCAGGGATTTCCGAAAAATCAAATTCAAACAAATCGCCTTGAATAACAAAAGCATTATTAAGATTGTATTTTTCTTTATTTTTATTAAGAAATCTAATTGCTTTTTCTTCTTTTTCCAGTAAATAAACTTTAGCGTCACTTCTGTGCTTAGCGACAGTTAATCCGATACAGCCAGTCCCTGCGCAAAGGTCATATATCACAGGATTTTTAATTTCTTTGATTCGTTCAAGGGCAAATTCAACCAATTCTTCTGTTTCAGGTCTCGGAATAAGCACACCCTCGCCAACAAAAAAAGTTAAATCATAAAAATCCCATTGACCGATTATATATTGAAGCGGCTCTGATTTTTTTCTTCTTAAAACCGCATCTTCAATTATCTCAATCTGTTCACTGTTGATTGCAACTGAATTTATTATAAGCTGTGTTTTGCCGATATTCAAAAGAGATTCAAATAAACAAAGCGCTTCAAATTCGGCTTCTTCGGTAAAGGCAAGTTCTGTAACCGTCTTATTATATAGTTCTTTTGCAGTCATTAAATTTTGTCATCCTCCGGATTATCGGTAATAACCGCTTTGATTGATTCAATCGCCACTTCAATTATATCATCAGTCGGCTCAACAGTCGTAATTCGTTGCATAAGCAAACCCGGATATGAAAGTATCTTTACAAAAACGTTCTCGTGCTTCCCTGCAAATTTGATAAATTCATATCCAATACCCATAACCAATGGTAAAATAGCGATTTTTATAAGCATCCAAAGAAGTTTATTGATGTTTTGAAGTTCAGGAAAAATCACAACTAAAGAAAACGACAAAAACATACTTATAATGAGCATAACAAACATAAACGCTGTACCGCATCTTGGATGAAATCTCGACATTTTCCTAACATTATCCACAGTTAATTCAAGGCCGTTTTCATAACAGAAAATTGTTTTATGCTCTGCACCGTGATACATAAAAACGCGCTTAATCATATCCATTTTTGAGACAAAAAACATATATAAAATAAAAATTATAATTCTGAGTACGCCTTCAAATAACGGATGATATTTTGCAAGACTGACATTTTTTAATATGTAATCGTCAAATAAATCGACACAAAGAGTTGGCAGATACATAAAAATCAAAAATGCAAGTCCCACGCCAAGAATTGAAGAAATCACGCCGACAATTGCCATCATTTTTTCGCCCATATGGTCATTTAACCAACGGTCAAGTTTTGACATTTCTTCTTCTTTTTCATCTTCAGTTAAGGTTTTGTCGGCAGATTTCATAAGATATTTATAGCCAGTTATCATTGACTCAATAAATCCAGCCACACCTCGAATTAAAGGCCATCCGAGAATTCTGCATTTTTCTTTCATCGGAATATACTCTTCAAGCTCAGTTTCAATTGTACCGTCAGGTAAACGAACTGACATAGCATTCCCCTTTGGTCCTCGCATCATTATTCCTTCAATAAGAGCCTGACCGCCGATTGAGGTTTTATGTTTAGTATTGTTACTCAATTTTATTTACTCCTTGCTCTGTAATTTTTTGGCAAAATCAAGGTTGTGGTTGTACCTTTTCCAATTTTACTGTCAATTAACATTTCACCGTTATGAAGTTTGATAATTTCATCGGTGACAGCCAAACCTATACCACTGCCTCTTTCACTATTGTTTGCTTTATAAAATTTTTCCCGAATTCGAGGCAAATCATTCTTTGAAATCCCGCATCCGTTATCTGAAATTGTAATTTTAATTGAATTATTTGCATTTTCAAGTGAAACTTTAACAAAACCGCCTTTTTTATTATATTTGAAACTATTATCTATAATATTTACAAACGCTTGTTTAAGTCGGTTTGCATCACCCGTTATTTTAAGCTGATTTGCAGATATTTCAGTTATTAACTGAATATTTTCTCTTTCAGACCTTTCGCGGAACACTTCAAGTATATCGGGAAGTTCTTTCGTTATATCCACGATTCCGTTTTTCAACGAAAGTTTACCACTTTCCATTCTTGAGAAATCAAGTAATTCTTCAACAAGTGAAGTTAGTCGTTCCGACTCGTTAACAATTACGTTTATTCCCTTATCAATAATTTCCTCGTCGTTATTATCCATTCCGTAACGAATTGTTTCACCCCAACCCTTAATAGCGGTTAACGGAGTCCTTAATTCATGAGAAATTGTAGAAATAAACTCATTTTTCATTCTTTCAGCTTCGCCAATTTCATAAGCCATATTATTGATTGTGTCACAAAGCTGACCGATTTCATCATTATATTTATGCGGTTCAATGGAAACGTTAAAATCACCTTTGGCAATTTTTGAAGCCGTTTCATTGATTTTTTTAACGGGATTTATAATTGACTTTACAAAATAAGCGCCTGATTTGTAAACAAAGAAAACAAAAGTCAACACCATCAACGTCAGCAGAAGATATATCTGTTTTAGCTGGTTATCAATATCGTTAAGTGAGATTATATATCTGACTGCGCCGCTAGCAGTGCCGTCAACTTCAGGAAGAAGATATGACAACGCCATAACTTTTTCGCCGTTCTGCATATAGCCTGTCCAAACACCTTTTCCGTCAGGACTAATCTTGGCATAATCGTAATCGGGATAATCTTCACCGCTTACTGAGAAGCCTGTTGAAGAAACAACCACTCTGCCGTTTTCATCAATAACCCATACTTCCATTATGTGTTTATCAGAAAAGTTATCCACAAATCGATGAGCTAATTTATTAAAGGATTCATCTGAAATCGGTGCGGAAGAAACGAAAGCAGAAACAACCATTGACGTAGCGCGAGAATTTAAAGTCATTTTTACAGAATTGTAGTATTGATTTTTAAGAACTACACCAATTGCAATGCCAATTATGATAATAACAATAATGATTCCTGAAAGAACTGACAATGCCCATCTCTTAACAATATTGTTTTTTATCATATCAGCACCACCTTTATTTTAAATTATCCATTTATACCCCATACCCCAGACAGTTGTGAGATGTTTAGGCTGTGACGGTTCATCTTCAATTTTATTTCTCAATCTATGAATATTAACGTCAACAACTTTTTCATCACCATAATAAGTATTACCCCAAACAAAGTTGAGAATATCTTTTCTGTCAAGGGCAACGTTGGGGTTCGCAAAAAAGTATTCAATAATCTGAAATTCTACTTGAGTTAACTCAACGGGTTCACCGTATTTTGTAAGAGAATGACTTCTTAAATCAAGAACAAATTCATTAAGTTCAATTGAATTATCGTCTTTGACTTCTTCTTCAGGCACAACTGTCAGCGCCACACGGCGATAAACGGCATCAATTCGCGCCATAAGTTCAGATGGTGAAAACGGCTTTATAACATAGTCGTCGGCACCAACCATCAAACCCGTTACCTTGTCCATTTCCTGAGTCCTTGCCGTAAGCATTATAATACCTACTCGTTTACTTTTGCTTCTGATGTATTTGCATACTTCCAAGCCATCAACCGTCGGCATCATTATATCAAGAATCGCAATATCAATTTTTGATGAATACTTATCAAAAAGTTTAATTGCCTCCTCACCGTTCGAAGCTTCAATAACTTCATATCCGCTTCTGTGAAGATTTATGACAACAAAATCTCGAATTGATACTTCATCCTCTGCAATCAAAACATACTTCATAATAATTCTCCTAATTGATTATTACAAAATTTGAAACAAATTCTTCTTCACTAAACTCAGCCGATTCATTGTATATGTATGCATACACAAAAACACCGTCTTCGTCAAATTTCGTGAAATCGCCATTATAATCTTCCCAATCAGTCGTTGTAAACACCTTTAAAGTAAATAACTCCTGTTCAGAGACGTCGTCTGCTTTACAGACAAATTTCAGTGTCGAATTATCAACGTAATAGGATGCAAAAATTTTCTCGTTCCACTCGTCAGGAAAAACGTAATAATAATTCAATAAAACATTGTAAAGACATTTAAAATCCGTTTTCAAGCCTTCTTCATCAAATTCAGACCATACCGTGAGGAAAAGCGATGAAGGCTCAGCGCCTGTATTTGAAAAACTTGTTCCTCCGTTTAATATTTCAAGAGTCGGAATTTCAATAATTCCATCATTATCAATATCAGAACTGAAAATTTGAGAAGTACGAATCGTTATAGGCTTTTCAGAAACGTTTGATTCATACAAAGGCAGAGAAATCTGAAAATCTTCATGACTAATATCAACTATTTCGGTAATATAAGTATTTTCACTAACCAAACCATCAATAAAAACCCTTGTCTTCCCATTAAAAGAATCGGTTACGACGTTGTATATTTCAAGCATATTGGTTAGAATCAACGAACTGTCCATTGTGATTGAATAATCTTCAGCAAACTCTATTATTCTTGCAGTCGTTCTGTTTTCTTTGTTCGCAAGATTTATGTTAATTAACAGTAATTCTTCAGAATTATCATTATTAAAGTCGTCGATATACAGCTTTGTAAAGTACTCACTTTTCATTAGAGTCAAGTTGTTGCCTGAATAACTATACAAAGTCAAAACGCGGTTGCCGTTATAAGAAAGTGAGTTGGAAATCGCTCTTTGATTATCCGTGCTGAACGTCCACGAAATAATTATCTCAAAAATCTTATCGCCGTTTACATCGGCAAAATCAATTGCATAGATTTCTTCGCCGCGGCCCTTAATTGTTTGGACTTTTGTCCAATCGCTATCAACCTTTTTAAAAACACTGCAGCAAGCCACTTCGCTTGTTGAAGGTTCAGAATAAAACACTAAAGCCTCTGATTGCTCATCATTATCTAAATCATAGAACAAAAAAGATGAACGGTTATCACCGCTAATAGCATTTTTCATAATTACAGCTTCAGGATTATCAAGTGTTTCTTCAAACGCTTGTTGAAGCTCACTGTTTTCACCGCTAAGTTTCGGCGGACGCATTAAATTATCAACGGAAACAATTGAGTACTCACAGCCCGAAAGAGACAGACAGATTATTAAAATAACTATAAAAGATAATATTTTTTTCATAATCTGTCTCCTTTATAATTTATTTCGGCGAAACCTTTACTTTAACGTCATATTTACCGGAACCCCAGCAATTGTAATCACCGTTTATAATTGCACGTGCCTGAATTGTTTTTGTATCTTCAGAAATAACCTTATCCGCTGTGTCAATCTGTAATACAATATCTTCAGCAGTCAAAGTTTCAAGGCTTTCGGACGGACCGATAACCGTAACGGAAAACTCTTTGTTATTTTCAAGAGTAACATTATAATCTTCACGTGTATTTTTTACGGTAATCTTTGAAGCAGGAACAACAAAGGTTTTGGTTTCCATATCCCCTGCATTTATTCTTATTTTGAAATTTTTAACGGACTCATCAACAATCTTAAAAGAATTGATTGAAGATGCATCTACGTTAAACGTGTTATAGTTATTAGCGATATCGGAAAAATCTATTGTATCCACAACAAAATACTTTGTCGTTTCTATCGCATCAACCGGTACTGCAACCTTTATGCTTGATGGATAAACTGTATAAGACAACGGATTGTCAATGTAGTAAGACGGAGCATTTTTAAATTCAATTGCCGTTGGCAAAGAAACTACTTTAAGTACGGGAATTGTCATTGTAATTTCCGCTTCATCAACAGCCATTTTTGAATACTTCAAATCAGCGCCGTCATTAGTAACCAGAGTAATTACAGGCGCAAACGTAGTTGTCTTTTGAAGAACTTCATTTATCGTAGCAGTTGCGATAATACCTGTAATACGGTTTATTTCAGTTGTCGGTCCGCTAACCGTAACCGTGTTTTTGGAAAATACTATATCACCCATTAAACAGCCTTCGGGAATATAACTTTCAAGCGTTGAATCAACGTTTCCGTTAAGGGACAGTTCAACTTCCTTGTATGTATCAAAGAATACTTCAATATAAGTTGATGAAACAGATGAAATAGTAAATTCTTCAGAATCGTCAACGGGAGTCACCTTAAGCTGTAAAGTTTTTGTTCCCGCACTATCAACGTAATTTGTGTTTGCTTCAACCTTTATGTCGTCGGCAGTCAAATTGGAAAGAATATATTTCTTGCCTGTTACGGTAACGTCAACGGTAAACTCTGATTCACCAAAAATTTGCAAGTTCAACTGTTGGGGAATACTGTTTTCAAGGTTGATTGTAACGGGTACTTTCGTAATAACCGTCTGTATTTCAGGACTTTTTTCAATTGCCACCCACATCCAGATTACGAATGAAATAGCTACGGACAAAAACATTAAAAATCTGTTATTATGCAAAATGGTTGAAAATGAAAAAGTGCTTTTCTTTACATCTTGATTTACGTTATTTTTCATTTTTACCACCTCTGAATATCTTCTTAATTTTGCTTTCTTCGTTATTCGTCTTAACACATCCCTGCATCAATGCTTCACGAAGGTCACCGTCGGAAACGTTTCTCGTAAGAACTCCTTTTTCTGCAATTGAAATAGCGCCCGTTTCTTCAGAAACAATCGCCACAATCGCATCACTGGACTCGCTCATTCCGATAGCCGCGCGATGACGAGTTCCGAGTTCGCTTCCAACAGCCTTTGCAGTTAACGGAAGAATACAACCGGCAGCTACCACTCTGCCATCTTTAATTACGGTAGCACCGTCGTGCATCGGTGCCTTCGGGAAAAAGATGTTACAAATCAATTCCGTTGTCACAGCCGCATCAAGTGCGGTGCCTGTTTTTGAAATTTCGCCTAAAAGAGCTTCTCTCTCAAATACAATCAACGCACCTATTTTTTTATCACTCATTTCGGCGCACGCTTTACATACACAGTTAATTGAATTTAAAATTCTCTCTTGCAATTCACTTTCGTCTCTGTTTTTAAGATTTAAAAAATTAAGATTAGAAACCGAGCTTCTTCCCATACTTTCAAGAGCATGTCTGATTTCAGGTGAAAAAATTATAACAAGAATTATAAACAAATTACCAAATACATAATTCAGAATAAATTTACTTGCCTGCATTTCAAATGCGCTGACCAATGCAAATACGGCGGCAAGCAATATAACGCCTTTTGCTAATTGAATGGCCCTAGTTTCTCTAATCAGCTTAATTGCACTGTAAATAACAAAAGCAACCAGTATAACGTCAAAAAAGTCGCTTAAACTGTCAAACGAAAACAATGCTTTTTTTAATTGTTCAAAATTTTCTGCAAAGGTTAACAACATAATCTCACTCTTCCTAAAAAAATACAATATATTGTAAAATATCCGTAATTTCATCATAAAAAACGTACAGATATACATATTCACAATATATTGTATCACAACTTATTTTATTTTGCAATTTTTCTTACACATTTTATTAAAAAATCTATATCATTTTTTTTAGTAAAGAATGACGGAGAGACTCTGACTGTACCGCTGTCTAAAGTATTCATCTTTTTGTGCGCCAACGGAGAACAATGCAGTCCTGCCCTGACAGCAACGTTATACCCCGACAGTTGTCTTGCTACTTTTTCACTGTGAAGGCCGTTAACGTTAAACGACAGCACGGGTGCCAAATTATTCCAACCGTTATAGCTGTCACAATAAACGTTAATTTTATCGTTATTTCTCAAATAATTTCTTAACTCGGATACAACAAGGTTTTCGTGCTTGTATATTTTATCAATACCAACAGAATTTATAAAGTCAATACCGCTTTTCAATGCAATGATACCTTGTATATTCGGCGTACCGCTCTCAAACTTATCGGGTGTCACTTCAGGCTGAGTTTTCGAAGACGAGTTGCTACCCGTTCCGCCTTCAATAATCGTATTAAGCTTTACATTTTCTTTAACTAACAATACACCTGTGCCACTGAGTCCGTATAAGCCTTTATGACCCGAACAACATAAAACGTCAATACAGCTGTTATCAAAGTCAATGGGTATTATTCCGCTTATCTGTGCAGCATCTAAAATAAAAAGTTTCCCATAATCATGAGCTATCTGTGCAATAGCCTTGAATGGCGGAATAATTCCAAACACGTTTGATGCTCCCGAGCATATAACGGCAACGGTATTGCTTCTTATAGCATTTGAAAAATTCTTAATTGTGTCTATATCGTCTTTTTCTACTCTTGCGACTGAATAATCACAAAATCCGACACTTTTTAATTTTTCTAACGGTCGAACAACTGCATTATGCTCTAAATCAGAAATAACGAAATGAGCACCTTTTTGCGCTAATCCTTTAATTGCCATATTCAAAGAGGTTGTGCAATTATACGTAAAAATAACGTTCTCAACATTTTTACAATTGAAAAAATCCGCAACCGCTTTGCGAGTTTCATAAATTTTTTCAGAAGTTCTGATTGCCATATTATATGACCCTCTGCCAGCATTAGCGCCATAATATTTTAACCCATAGTTTATTGCATTATATACGATTTTCGGTTTTGGATAAGTTGTAGCACTGTTATCTAAATAAATCATCACATCAACTCATACCCGATATATTTTACCTTATGCAAATCTAATGATATTAAAATCTTATCTAAATTTCCTGATAAAATCACGCTATAGCCACAGCCTTCTTTTGCAGTTGGGTTTTGGTTTTTATTCATTTTCACGTTATATCCTGAATACAACAATATTTCTTTTGCTTTTAATGCGTGTGTAATGGATGAAAATTTAATTTTAATCATATTCATTTTAACACCACCTATTTTCATATTATGCAAAAAGAAAAGGCTCGTTACCGAGCCTTAAACTAAATAAATTTGATTTTCTTTTTTTCTTCAACCAGACATACACAATGGGCGGAAATTCCTTCTTTAGCACCCGTAAAGCCGAGTTTTTCTTCAGTAGTTGCTTTAACACTTACGAAATCAACACCAACACCCAATGCAACCGCAATGTTTTCACACATAGTATCAATATAAGGGGCAAGTTTTGGTGCCTGAGCAATTACAGTTGCGTCAATATTGCTTACAGTGTATCCCTTTAATTTGATAAGTTCAACTACCTTTTTTAACAGTTCAAGACTGTCGGCATCTTTAAAACTGTTATCAGTATCGGGAAAATGCTTGCCAATATCACCCAAAGCACAAGCGCCTAACAAGGAATCTGAAATCGCGTGAAGAAGTACGTCAGCATCAGAATGTCCTAAAAGCCCGACACCGTTATTATCAATTTCAACACCGCCAAGTATCAGTTTTCTGCCCTCAACTAACTTATGAACATCATATCCGTGGCCGATTCTGAGCATATTACATTCCCCTTCTTTTAAGATAGTTTTCTGCCAATTCAACGTCTTCAGGTGTGGTGATTTTAATATTTTCGTAATCACCGTCAACAAATTTGACAGTTTTACCATAAGCCTCTAAAAGTTTGCAGTCATCAGTAAAATCCTTGCTGTTTTCAACAGAGTTTACCGCATCAAGATATAACTTTTTATTAAAGACCTGCGGTGTCTGAATAAATCTCATATAAGCCCTGTCAGGTGTATCGATAATATTATCATTATCATCAACAACTTTTACTGTATCTTTAACCTTAACACCGGTTGCAGCGGCACCAAATTCAGCGGCAGCTTTAATTGTTTCTTCAATTACGTTAACAGTAACCAGTGGCCTTGCACCATCGTGAATTACAACTAAATCCGCAATATTTGATGTAGCAGTAACACCTTCAAAAACACTTAACTGTCTTGTTTCACCACCGGAAACGATATTAAAAACCTTTGAAAAGTCATATTTCTCAACAAGTTTTGCTATTTCGTCAATATCAGATTCACGAGTAACGACAATAATTTCGTCAATCATTTGGCATTTTTGAAACATATTTATAGTATTAACAATAACAGGTGCACCGTTCAGTTCAAGGAACTGCTTGTTAATACCACCCATTCGAGTTGAATTACCAGCCGAAACAATTACGGCAGAAACAACTTTATTCACATTTTCCGTAATTTTCGCCATAGTAACACCCCAATTATATCAATGCTTCAACGGCAGCAATTTTCGCACAAAGGCAGAAAACTTCCATAGCCTTGCCCAAATCTTCAACTGATGGGAATGTAGGCGCAATTCTGATGTTTTTATCCTCCGGGTCAACTCCGTAAGGATAAGTAGCACCTACTGTTGTTAATACAAGTCCTGCATTTTTGCAAAGCTCACCAATTCGTTTTGCACTTGAACCGATAGTATTATAACTGATAAAGTAACCGCCCTTTGCTTTTACCCATTCACCAATGCCAAGCGGTGCAATTTCGCTTTCAAGCATATCAAGAACCAATTGGAATTTTGGCGCGATAATTTTTGCGTGTTTTTCCATGTGAGCCTTAATGCCGTCAACGTTTTTAAAGTATTTAACGTGACGGAGCTGATTAAGTTTATCATAACTGATTGTCTGGAAATTAAGTCTTTTCTTAATTTCAGCAATATTGCTGTCAGATGCAGCAACAGCAGAAACACCTGCACCCGGAAATGAAATTTTTGCAGTTGAAGTAAATTCAACGAAATAATCCTCTGTGCCGTATTCCTTACAAGCATCAAAAATATTCATAAGACTATCAGGAGTATCAGTTAACTCGTGAATAACGTAAGCATTGTCCCAAATTACTCTGAAATCCTTTGCGGCAGGTTTAAGCGCCGCAAGAGCCATAACGACCTCGTCGCTGTACGTTACACCGTTCGGATTTGAATATTTCGGTACACAGAACATACCCTTAACCATAGGGTCTTTAACAAGTTCACGAATTTTATCTACATCAGGTCCGAATTCATTCATTTCAACCGAAATCATTTCAATGCCAAAAAATTCAGTAATTGCAAAATGTCTGTCATAACCCGGAACGTTACAGATAAACTTAACTTTACCCTGTTTGCTCCAAGGCTCACAACCTGCAATTCCCAAATACATACATTGATTGAGATAATCGTACATAAGGTTAAGTGATGATGAGCCGCCGATTATTACGTTCTTTGCATCAACGTTTAAAAGTTCTGCGAACATTTTTTTGCATTCAGGAATACCGTCAAGAACACCGTAGTTACGGCAATCAAAACCGTTATCTGCTTTACATTCGTCAGCGGTTGTCATTACGTTAAGCATTTCAAGAGATAAATCGAGCTGGTCAGCACCCGGTTTGCCGCGGGACATATCAAGTGAAAGTCCGAGTGATTTAACATCATTATATTTTTTATCAAGCTCATTTTTAAGAGATACAAGTTCATCTCTGCTCATATTGTTTAAAAGCATTGGATAACCTCCAAAAATATATTCGCTATATTATATAGTAGAAGCATCATTTTTGCAAGTAGTTATTTTAAAAATTGCATTTTTATTTAACAGAAACATAAAATTAGTATCAAATTGAATAATTTAACAAAGCGTTTTGCATTATTTCCGTTTCGTTCATACTAAAAGAAATATTCTTATAAACACTTTGAAATTTTGTAATGTTTATTGAAAAGAATACATTTATGTGATAAAATACCTTGAAACAATCAAAGGAGTTGTAACGAATGTATATTCTTAAATTAAAACCTGTTTTCAAGGATTATCTTTGGGGAGGCACAAAGCTTCGTGACGAATACGGATTTGAGTCTGAACTTTCAAAACTTGCAGAGGGTTGGATGCTTTCTTGCCACAAAGACGGTGAAAATTTAATTGAAAACGGAGAGTTTGCAAATAAAACGTTAACCGATGTTATTAAATCATATCCCGACTTTTTAGGTGAAAACGGAAAGCAATTTGAATACTTCCCTATTCTTATTAAAATCATTGATGCAAAAGACGATTTATCCGTTCAGGTGCATCCCGATAATGACTATGCTATGAGAGTTGAAAAAGAATATGGAAAGACGGAGTGCTGGTATATTCTTGATTGCGATGACAATGCTGAACTGATTTACGGTTTTAACAGAGAAATCAGCAGTGAAGAATTTAAAAACAGAATTGCCGACAATACCTTCCTTGAAACCGTAAACAAGGTTAAAGTTAAAAAAGGTGATTTATTCTTTATTGAAGCAGGCACGCTTCACGCTATCGGCAAAGGTATTCTCCTTGCGGAAATTCAGCAAAATTCAAATACTACATATAGAGTTTATGATTATGGCAGACTTGGTGCTGACGGAAAAACACGACCGTTACACGTTGAAAAAGCTATTGACGTTACAAATTGCACACCGCCAACCCGTCCTACGACTGCTGAAGGCAAATTGATTGAATATGATAATTATTCAACACAGCTTCTTACAAAATGTGATTTATTTAACGTAAAGAAGGTTTCAGTAAAAAACCTCTTTGATGACGTTGCTGATGACGCGTCGTTTGTATCAGTACTCGTAACTGACGGCAACGGTACAATTGACGGAATTGATATCAAAAAAGGAGACAGTCTTTTTATTCCTGCAAATTACGGTACTTTCACCGTTAAGGGCAATTTAGAGATTATTGTAACAAGAGTATAATGAAACGAAGAACATTCCAAGGCACGAAAATTGCTTGTTATATAGGTTATATTGTACAAGGTATAATAAACAATATCGCTCCCCTACTTTTTGTGATATTCAGCGACAAATTCAATATATCACTTGCACGGCTTTCACTTCTAATTACAATAAATTTTGGTACCCAATTGATTGTTGACACACTTTCAATCAGATTTGTTGACAAAATTGGCTATAAAAAACTTGCAATAATTTCACAAACCGTTACTTTTATTGGACTATCTTGCCTTTCATTATTGCCAAATGTTCTTGAAAATTCATACGTTGGTATAGTAATAGCAATTATGCTTTCTGCAATCGGCAGTGGACTTACTGAAGTTATAATCAGTCCAATTGTTGAGTCAATACCCGGCGAAAAGAAAACTGCTGAAATGAGCCTTTTACATTCATTTTATTGCTGGGGTCAAGTTATCGTTGTTGCTTTAACAACGTTTATGATTAAGATTTTCGGTAATGATTTGTGGTATATCGCACCTGCCGTGTGGGCAATAATCCCCTTATTCAACACCTTTAATTTTGCAAGTGTACCCGTTGTGCCCAACCTTACCAAAGAAGAAAAAACACCATTTTTCAAAATGCTTTTATCAAAACAATTCATATTATGTATTGTGATTATGATTTGCTCGGGAGCTTCTGAAATCGCAATGTCTCAATGGTCATCATATTTTGCTGAAGCAGGACTAAAAGTCAGCAAAATGACGGGCGATTTGTTAGGACCTTGTCTTTTTGCGATTTTTATGGGTACAGGCAGAATGATTTTTGGATTTATCGGCGAGAAAATCAATTTAAAAACAGCACTTTGCTGTTCAGCGGGATTTTGCGCAGTATGTTATCTGTTAACGTCAATTATTGATAATTCTATTATTTCGCTTATAATGTGCGCGATTACGGGATTGAGTGTAAGTATTATGTGGCCCGCTACGTTAAGTCTTGCGGCAAGACTGTTTTCAAAAGCCGGTGGTGCTATGTACAGTGTTTTAGCGCTTTCAGGTGATACGGGTTGCACACTGGGACCTTGGTTTATAAGTTTTATTTCGCTTAAATTATCACTTGATAATAATGGCGGAGAGGCGCTAAAATCAGGTCTTGGCTTTGGTGCATTATTTCCGATTTTAATGATAATTGCAATACTGCTTTTAAATTACAAAAAGTTCAGTATTGACAAACAAAACAACAGTGATATAATTTAATTGCGTTATAGTTGTCTTCAGGGCGGAGTGAAATTCTCCACCGGTGGTTAAAGTCCACGAGCAGATGCTGATTAGGTGAAACTCCTAAACCGACGGTATAGTCCGGATGAAAGAAGATGCAACAAATTTTGTTACACTTCCCCTGCTGATTGCAGGGGTTTTTCTGTTTGACAACTATCAAGATTGAGAGGATGATTTATATGTCAAACAAAAGAAACAAAAAAATATTTAATATTACGATTGTCAGTTTAATGACTGCAATTGCAACGATTATTTATATGGTATTTCCTGAGGTTCAGATAATACCCGGCGTTGAGTATATGAAGGTCGATTTTTCTGATTTTCCTGCAATTTTAACCGGTGTAATTTTTGGACCAGTACAAGGTGTACTTGTTGAAATATTTAAAAATATTATTCATCTCACAAGAACCACCACTGTAGGTATCGGTGAAATTATGAATATTGTAATCGGAAGCGGTATGATTATTTCGATGTCAACGTTTGTCCGAATTTTTAAAAAGGTTTTTAAAGAAACTGACCTTTCACTTAAAACTTATGCAATTGCATCGGCTATCACAATTATAATTTCTATTATTATAGGTTGGGTTGCAAACATCGTTTTCACTCCGATTTACTTTACTATAATGAACATTCCTCTTGTTACTGAAACTTATTGGGCTGGAGTGTGGGGTTCAACAACGTTAAACTCAGTTAAAGCAATTTTCAATATTTTACCTTTCTTTCCAATATATTTTGCTCTTGAAAAAGGTGTAAAAAAATACACAATGTAGTTGACATTACGCGAAACTATGGTAAAATATATCTAACTGAATATTTCCCTTATGCAGAGTGGTGGAGGGTCTGGCCCTGTGAAACCCAGCAACCTGCTTTAATGCGTGGTGCTAATTCCTGCGGATTTTCCGAGATATAAGGTTGTTAATTTACGGCACCCTTATGGGTGCTATTATTTTTGGAGGCTAATTTTATGGCAAAATTCTTATTCACATCTGAATCGGTTACAGAAGGACATCCTGACAAAATCTGTGACAAAATATCTGATGCTGTTCTTGATGCAATGCTCAGTCAAGACCCAATGTCCCGTGTTGCTTGTGAAACAACGGTTACAACAGGACAAGTTCTCGTTATGGGTGAAATCACATCAAAGGCAAATGTAAATATTCCTGAAATAGTTAGAAACACTATTCTTGAAATCGGTTATGACGAAAGTGCTAAAGGTTTTGACGGCAACACTTGTGCTGTCCTCGTTGCTCTTGACAAACAATCGGCAGACATAGCCCTTGGCGTTGACAATTCAATGGAAATCAAGGACGGTAACGACGATTTCTATAATCTTAACGGTGCCGGTGACCAAGGTATGATGTTCGGCTTTGCTTGTGACGAAACACCTGAGCTTATGCCAATGCCGATTTCAATGGCAAATAAACTTGCGGTTCAACTCACAAAGGTTAGAAAAGACGGCATCCTCCCCTATCTTCGTGCCGACGGTAAAACTCAGGTTACAGTTGAATATGATGATGACAGAAATCCTGTAAGAATTGATGCGATTGTCGTATCATCACAGCACAGCGCCGACGTTGAGCTTTCACAAATCCGTGAAGACGTTAAAAAGCACGTTATTGAGCCTATTGTACCGTCAAATCTTATTGACGAAAATACAAAGATTTTCGTTAACCCGACAGGAAGATTTGTAATTGGCGGTCCTATGGGCGACTCTGGTCTTACGGGCAGAAAAATCATTGTTGATACATACGGTGGATATTCTCGTCACGGCGGTGGTGCTTTCTCAGGTAAAGACCCTACAAAAGTTGACCGTTCAGCCGCTTATGCAGCACGTTATGTTGCAAAGAACGTTGTTGCCGCCGGTCTTGCAAAAAAATGCGAAATCCAGTTAGCTTATGCTATCGGTGTTGCAAAGCCGGTTTCTGTAATGGTTGACACCTTCGGTACGGGTATTCTTAACGACTCTGAACTTGGCGATATCATAAACGAAGTATTTGACCTTCGCCCTGCCGCAATCATTGATACGCTCAAACTTCGTAATCCAATTTATAAGCAGTTGGCAGCTTACGGTCACGTTGGCAGAACTGACTGCGACGTAATGTGGGAAAAGACGGATAAGGTTGAAATTTTAAAAGAAAAAGCAAAAATTAACTAATTTTAAATTTTGAATAAAGCATTAAATTTTACTAATAATATCAGTGCAGGAAAAAACATACTGATTTTAAGGAGTGAATATAATGCTTGACAGAATTTCATTGATTCTTGTTATCATCGGCGCAATTAACTGGGGTGCAATCGGATTGTTTCAATTTGACTTGGTTGCTTGGTTATTTGGCGGTCAATCAGCAATAATCAGCAGAATCGTTTACACGGTCGTTGCACTTGCAGGTATATGGTGTTTATCACTTTTATTCCGACGCAACGAGATATTGGCAAACGATGAAATGTAATAACGAAGTAAACGGTAGGTTTTCAGCCTACCGTTTTTTATTATCTTCTGTTATTTTTTGTTGACTTAAGACAATGCTTATCAAAACTTGGATTAAATGCATAGAAATTCTTGCTGTCCAATCTGTCCGTCGTCAATTGCAAACCTTCACCAAATCTTTGATAATGAACAATTTCTCGTTCTCTGAGGAACTTAATTGGGTCGCGGACATCAGGGTCATCAACAAGACGAAGAATGTTATCGTAAGTTGTTCTTGCTTTTTGCTCTGCCGCTAAATCTTCGTGAAGGTCAGTTATTACGTCGCCTTTCGATTGAATATAAGATGCAGTAAACGGAACACCGCTTGCGGCGATTGGATACACCGCAGTTGTGTGGTCAACAAAGTACTTATCAAAGCCGCTTTTTTTAATTTCATCAATTGTCAGATTGCGAGTCAACTGATATACAATCGCACCGACCATTTCCAGATGGTTAAGTTCTTCTGTTGCTATATCGGTTAAAAGACCTTTAAGTTCTGCAAAAGGCATTGAATATCTCTGTGAAAAATAGCGCATTGAAGCCGCCAATTCTCCGTCAGGTCCGCCAAATTGAGAAATTATAATCTGAGCATACTTAGGATTAGGATTTTTAATATTTACAGGATACTGTAATTTTTTCTCGTATTGAAACATCAGCAATCACACTCCATAAATTCCCAAGGCCATGGGTTTTTAATCCACACTGCGCCACTGCCCGAAATATAATTTAGCGGGCCGTAACATTCTTCATATTCAGCAGTTAATTCCTTTGCGCGTTCAACGTATTTTTTATGCATTTCCATTGCCTTTTCATCACATTTATGAGTATCAAGATACAAATGAAGTTCCCACGCCGCAAACTGCACCGCAGAAAGTTCTTTTAAAAGTTTATTTCGAGCCACAGCATTTACCTCCATAGAATTTTTTATCTAATTCAGGGAATAAGGTTCCATTACAAAGAGCTTCCATCGAAGTATATGTTATAAGCTCGGTCTGAAACGGTACATAAGCCATCGTCGTTACCATATATTTCGGTAATTTAGGCAAATCTTCACACATACAGTTTATATGCTTATCCATAAAATTCTCCTTATTTTTATTCGTGCAACGCACTAATACATTATATTCTTGCGTAACAGATTAGTTACTGATATTGAAAAATACAGAATATAGTGATAAAATATTGTAACGAGGTGTTGAAATTGGATATAAAAAATTTCATTATGAATTTTATTAAAAAATTTACCGATGATGAATCAGCAATTAAAAGAATACCGAAATATTTCTTTTTAATAGTTGTATTACTTATTGTAATCGCTGTTGAATTGCATCAAACCAATGAAAAACTTGATAAAATACTGGATAATAACGTTGAAGAAAAGAAACAAATGGTTGTTGAAATCTTTTCAGAAGAAGAAAAAACTCCGGCTGATTATATGCCGATTCTCGATGACGTAACTAACGACGAATCATCTACTGAAACAACAACGGACGAAACAACGACTAAAGGGAATTCCTCTAACTCTGTTTCGACGGAAACGACAACCAAATCAAAACCCGAAACAACCACGAAGACTGCCAATTCAACGGAAACTCAACAGTCAAATAACGTGGGCAAAACAGAATATATATTGAATATTAACAGCAAGAAAATTCATTTCCCTGATTGCTCGTCTGCGGCAAGAACAAAAGATGAAAATAAAAAGACAGTTAATTTAACTGCGGATGAGTTAAAAGAATATTTAAATGATGGATATGAATTCTGTAAAATTTGCGGAGGTAATTAAAATGAACATCAATGAAATTTTATCAAAGGTTGACCATACATTACTTTCTCAAGGCTCTACTTGGGACGAAATCAAAGCAATTTGTGATGATGGCGTTAAATACAATACTGCATCAGTTTGTATTCCTGCATCTTTCGTTAAACAGGCAAAGGAATATGTTGGTGAAAGTCTCGCGATTTGTACTGTTATCGGCTTTCCTAACGGATACAGCACCACTGCAACAAAGGTTTTTGAAACTGCAGATGCAGTTAAAAACGGTGCTGACGAAATTGATATGGTAATAAACGTTGGTTGGTTGAAGGACAAAAAATATGCTGAAATTCTTGACGAAATAAACGCAATAAAAGATGCTTGTAACGGCAAAATATTAAAGGTAATTATTGAAACTTGTTTACTTACTGATGACGAAAAAATCAAGATGTGTGAAATCGTAAGCAATTCGTATGCTGATTTTATTAAGACGTCAACAGGCTTTTCAGCAGCTGGTGCTACAAAAGAAGATATAGAGCTTTTTGCCAAGCATACAACAAATGGCAAGAAAATCAAGGCCGCAGGCGGAATTGCCTCCATACAGGATGCAGAGGATTTTATAAATCTTGGTGCTTCCCGTCTTGGTACAAGCAGAATCGTAAAAATCGTTAAAAATGAACAAGGTAGTGGATATTGATGAAATACAAACGAATATTTCTTATTGTTCTTGATAGCTTTGGTATAGGAAATGCACCTGATGCTGACAAGTTTGGTGATGAAGGTGCAAATACGCTTAAAAGCATTTCAAGTTCATCAAAATTTAATATTCCAAATTTAAAGAGTCTCGGTCTTTGTAATATTGACGGTGTTGAGCTTGGAAAAGCAGACTCACCTATCGGTAAGTTCGGTGCATTACAGGAATTATCAAATGGCAAGGATACAACTATCGGTCATTTTGAAATTGCAGGGATTATATCGGAAAAGCCAATGCCCACCTACCCAAACGGATTTCCTAAAGAAATTATTGACGAGTTTGAAAAACAAACTGGTTGCGGTACACTTTGCAATAAAACCTATTCTGGTACACAAGTGATTGCAGATTACGGTGAAGAACATATCAAAACAGGTAAATTGATTGTTTACACCTCTGCTGACAGCGTTTTTCAGATTGCAGCACATACGGATATAGTTCCATTAGAAAAATTATATGAATACTGCAGAATTGCGAGAAACATTCTCACAGGTGAACACGCTATCGGTCGTGTTATTGCAAGACCATTTAATGGTGAATATCCTTTTACAAGGACAGCAGACAGACACGATTTTTCTGTTGAACCGCCTGAAGACACAATGCTTGATAAACTGAAAGCAAGCAATTTTGATGTTATTTCTGTCGGTAAGATTGCTGATATATTTGCTAATCGAGGAATAACAGAAAGCTACTTTACTCATTCAAATAATGAAGGTATGGCAAAAACTCTTGAATTGGCTGACAAAGATTTTAATGGGCTTGTCTTTACAAATCTTGTTGATTTTGATATGAAATACGGTCACAGACGAGATAATGACGGTTATGCAAATGCAATAAGTGAATTTGATAATTGGTTAAGTGATTTTATTCCCAAAATGAAAGATGAAGATTTACTGATTATAACAGCTGACCACGGTTGTGACCCTGCATATAAAGGCACAGACCACACAAGAGAGCAAGTACCGTTGATAAAGTATTCAAAGGATATTGAACCTGAAAATCTCGGTACAATAAAGGGTTATAATTATATCAGCAAAACTATTTTAGACAATTTTGATTTAAGGTGATTTTATGGATAAAAAAGACCTTTTCGTTTTAGCAAAGGATGCTATGAAAAATTCCTATGCACCATATTCGAATTACAATGTTGGTGCTGCTTTGCTTTGCAAAAACGCAAGAATATATAAAGGCTGTAACATTGAAAATGCTTCATATTCAGTTACAAATTGTGCTGAAAGAACAGCACTTTTTTCTGCTGTTGCAAACGGCGAAAAAGAATTTGAAGCTATTTGCATTGTCGGTGGTAAAAATGGCGAAATTACAGATTATGCTATGCCTTGTGGAATTTGCAGACAGGCATTGTCTGAATTTTGCGATGCCGATTTAAAAGTATTTGTTGGTAAAAATGAAGATGATATAAAAGAGTTTACTTTAGGTGAATTACTCCCCTATTCCTTTAACAAATCAAAGTTAGGTGACTGATATGAGAATTTACGACATAATCGCAAAGAAGCGAGACGGACATAAACTTACAAAAGAAGAAATTGACTTTTTTGTACAGGAATTTACAAAAGAGAATATTGAAGATTATCAGGCATCGGCACTTCTTATGGCTATTTTCATAAATGGAATGGATGAAGAAGAAACAGTAAATCTTACTGAAAGTATGGCTTGTTCCGGTGATATGCTTGATTTATCAGCCATTGAGGGAATTACTGCCGACAAACATTCAACAGGTGGTGTTGGTGATAAAACATCGCTTGTTGTAGCACCAATTTGTGCTTCGCTCGGTATTAAAATGGCAAAAATGAGTGGTCGTGGACTTGGTCATACAGGTGGTACAATTGACAAGCTTGAAAGTATTAAAGGCTTTAATGTTTCATTGGAAACTGAAGACTTTTTCAAGCAGGTTAATGAAATCGGTGTTTCAATTATCGGACAAACAGGAAATTTAGCTCCTGCCGATAAAAAGATTTATGCCTTGCGCGATGTTACTGCCACCGTTGGCAATATTTCTCTTATTGCGTCAAGTATTATGAGCAAGAAAATCGCAGCAGGGGCTAAAAATATTGTGCTTGATGTTAAATGCGGTAGCGGTGCTTTTATGAAGGATGAAGAAAGTGCTACTGAACTTGCTGAAATGATGGTTAAAATCGGTAAAAAGTGCGGTCGTAATATGGCTGCAGTTATTACAAATATGGACATTCCTCTTGGTTCAAATATTGGTAACGCACTTGAAATAAACGAAGTTATTGATATTCTTAACAACAAGGGTGATGAACAACTACGAGAACTCTGCCTTGTACTTTCTGCTACGATTTTAAGTATTTCGTATGATTGTGATTACGAAGAAGCATATAAAAAAGCCGAACAGACAATAGTTGACGGTTCAGCATATAAAAAGTTTATTGAATTTGTTACTGCTCAAAGCGGAAATGATGAAATGAGTATTGCACCTATATCATCAAAATCACTTGAGATTAAAGCAAACAAAGATGGTTATATTGCAAGTATTGATTCAAGAATTGTTGGTGAAAGTGCAGTTTTGCTTGGTGCCGGTCGCGAAAAGAAAAGTGACACAATCGACTATGGTGCAGGAATTGTACTTTATAAAAAGACAGGCGAAAAAGTTTCAGTTAGTGACACAATCGCAATTCTTTATACAGAAAGTGATGAAAAACTAAAAAACGGTGAAAAGCTTTTCAATACATCATTTGTGATTGATGATAAAAAACCTGAAATGAAACCTTTGATTTATAAAACAATAAGATAACAATTTCGGCGGGAGCAAGCCCCCGCCCTACACATAATTATATGGAATATTGTAGGGGACGACGACTCGGCGTCCCGCAAATTGTCATATTATTTATTATGGGCTGCCGAGGTCGTCAGCCCCTACGAGATTAAATTTTTAATAAAAAATATAAGGAAAGATATGAGTTTTCATACCTTTCCTTTTTTATGCTTTTAATCAAATTCAGTAAAAAAATATTTCAAGGTTTCAACAAGTTTCTTCTGTTCAAACAACTCTAAAATTTGACTTTTGTTCATCCAAACAGTTTGTTTAACTTCATCAGTTGTTGCATTATTTAGTAGAACATCACCATCATATTGAAACAACCAAACATCAACAATGTCGTTAAATTTTTTGCCATCTATAATTTTTCTGACTTTTGAAAAAACTAATTTTGCATTATTAGGCAGTAGCTCTACTCCGACTTCTTCTTTGGCCTCTCGTATTGCACCTTGAATACTTGATTCCCCTTTTAACACAGAACCACCTACACATTCCCACATTAAAGGAAAGGTTGGTCTGTTGGCAGAGCGTTGAGAAATAAGATATTCACCTTTATTGTTTCTTATCCATACATGAACAACCAGATGATAAAGGTTTTCAGGTAATTTTTCACCTCTGATATGCTCTTTTCCTGTTAATTCTCTATCTTCTGTGTATAAATCCCAAATTTCCATATTTACTCCTGAATTAAGAAAGTTTTGTTATATACGGTCTTATTTTGTATGCTGAAAGTGATGATAGAATTATGCAAATTATCTCTTTTGGTAAAAACGGCAGGAATACTGTCTGAATGAACCATATTGCTGAATAATCACCTTTATTGTAAACATTTGTTATAAAAGCAAAATATAAAATGCCGATTATGTAGATTACAGTAATACCGAGCAAAGAAATGACAATATATTGCCATAATTTGCGCTTTTGAAGATTTAGTGTAATCGCACTGATTATTACTGTGGCAATCAAAAAACCGATTATAAAGCCAAAATTGGGCATTAAAACATAGCCTAATCCCCCACCACCTGAAAAGATTGGCAACCCAATAAGTCCAAGTGCCATATAGGTTACAGTTGCAAGTATCGACCCTTTTACAGGCAACACAAGTCCAGTAAGTAAAACAAAGAATGTTTGTAGTGTTATGGGCATCATACTTGGCATTGGAATTCTTATAAATGAGCCAATACATATCAATGTGCAAAATAATGCTGATAATGTTAATGTTACAATTAAATTTCTTCTTTTCATTGGAGCCTCACACTAACATCACCTGACGAAATTTCTTCGATTTCGTCATTTTCATTTTTCACAAGTAAATGACAATCGTCAGTAATATCAATTACAGTTGCAGGTCGAGTTGTTTCACTTGAAATAATATTGATATTTTTGCCTGTAAGGTATGAATATTCTTTGTATCTTCTTATATAATCATTGTCATTTCCATCGTAAATATCAAAGAATTTATTTACCACATCTGCCACAATTTTTTCTTTGATGTAGTCTTGCGTATTTCCAGGGAAAATTGCAGTTGCACTTGTTTTTATATCATCTGGAAAACCGTTTTCAGGGGCTACAACATTTATACCGATACCAACAACAGCATAATCCAACATTTTCTGACTGTTTATTGCACCTTCAGTAAGTATTCCACAGACCTTTTTACCGTCAATATAAATGTCATTTACCCATTTGATTTTTACGTCATTTGAGTTATATTTCATAACTGTTTCTGCAACTGAAACCGCAGCCATAACTGTCAAAAAGAGTGATTTTTCAGCAGAAAATTTTGGATGCAAAAGTAAAGAAAGGTAGATTCCTGTACCATTTGGAGAATAAAAAGAACGACCCATTCTACCCCTGCCCACAGTCTGACTAAGAGCTATAACGAGTTGATTTTCTTTTTCTCCACTTGAACCGACTTTCTTTAAATAAGTGTTAGTTGAATCAAGTTCGTTGAAAATCTCAATATTCAGTTTTGGGTTTAAATATTGCTCTAATATTTTCTTATCCAAAATTATTCTCTCTCATTCGATATAATATGCACAATTTCTTTCGGCATAGTTTTTAAATATTCTTTCATAAACGTAGGATATGCAACATATTTATCCAAATCATCAATTGGTATCCAATGGACAGTTTCCTTGTATCCGCCATTTGTGTAACTATTACTATTTAATTCCTTTGTACCTCTTGGCTTCATTAAATAATAAAATGCTACTTCATGGCAAAGTCTGTCAGGATGTGATTCATTTCCATAGAAAAAGTTTTCGTGAATTACTGCTAATCGGTCAATTTCATAATGAACACCTGTTTCTTCAAAAACCTCTCTTTTTACGGCATCTTTAGATGATTCATTTATATGAACTCCGCCACCTATAGAATAAAAATAATCATCCACTTCATTTCCTGCAAACAGAACGCAGTTATCTTCAACTATAATTGCTGCTGCACGATACCGAAACCAATGATTTTCTTTTGTAATTCCACAATCAAAATTCATATGAACACCACCTATAAATTAAAATCAACTTATTATATATTGAAATTTACAAATATGCAAGAAAAAAGGACTCAAATGAGTCCTTTTAATTTATAAGTGCCATATCTCACTTGCATATTCTTTAATTGTTCTGTCAGATGAGAATTTACCTGCATTACACATATTGAGCCAACATTTTTTGTAAAACTCTTTTTTGTTTTTATAATCTGCATTGACTTTTTTCTTTGCTTCAACATAATCGTTGAAATCAAGAAGTAAATAGTAATGGTCAGGCTCATGCCACGATGCACCTTTAAGAAGTGAATCATAAAGCTCTTTGAAAATCTTTGTTCTGCCGTCCTTCAAAGTACCGTCAACAAGGGCATCAATTACACGTTTGATTTTCTCGTCATTATCATAAAGATTTTTTGAGGAATAATAATCTTTAACCTTTTCAATGTCTTCAACACGAGCACCGAAAATATAGTTATTCTCTTCACCTGCTTCTTCGATGATTTCAATATTAGCACCGTCATAAGTGCCTAAAGTCACCGCACCGTTTAGCATAAGTTTCATATTGCCCGTACCACTTGCCTCTGTACCTGCTGTTGAAATCTGTTCACTGACGTCACAAGCGGCAACCAGTTTTTCGGCATAAGAAACATTATAATTCTTGACGAAAATAACCTTGATATATTTTGAAACTACCTTGTCTTTTTCAATAAGTTTTGCAATTTCGTTAATCAGCTTGATAATCCCTTTTGCACGAGCATATCCCGGTGCTGATTTTGCACCGAAAATAAAGGTTGTAGGAACAAAATCCTTTAACGTGCCTTCTTTGATTTCAAAGTAAAGTTCAAGAATTGCCAGTGCATTGAGTAACTGACGCTTGTATTCGTGAAGTCGCTTAATCTGAATATCGAAGACAGTATTTGCATCAACATTTACGCCATCGTGTTGCTTGATAAAGTCTGCAAGTTGTTGCTTCTTTGCTTCTTTGATAGCAATAAAACGATTGAGCACGTTATCGTCGTCAGCATATTTTTCAAGTTCTTTGAGTTTGTCAAGGTTAGTTACCCATTCGTCACTACCTAAAAGTTCTGTAACAAGGGCTGAAAGCTCACGGTTACAAAGCAACAACCAACGTCTTTGAGTAATACCGTTAGTCTTATTCTGGAATTTTTCAGGGTACAATTCATACCAATCTTTAAGCACGTCAGCTTTAAGAATATCTGTATGAATACGTGCAACACCGTTGACGTATTTTGAGCAGAAAATTGCAAGATAAGCCATGTGTACGCGCTTGTCCTGAATAATCTGCATTTTCTCGGCTTTTTCCTTTGTTATTTTAGCCTTTTTAAGCTCTTTTTTAAGCATACTGTCAAGTTTTTTAATAATACCTGAAACTTGCGGAATCGTGTCTTTAATAATCTTCAAATCCCATTTTTCAAGTGCTTCTTGCATTATTGTATGGTTTGTGTAATTAAACACGTTTTTGCAGATTTCTACTGCATCATCAAACTTAACGTTTTCAAACTCTGTCAAAAGTCTTATAAGCTCGGGAATCGAAATAACGGGATGTGTGTCATTAAGCTGAATTGTAATAAATTCTGCAAATTTGCTGAAATTTGTTCCGTGAATTTTCTTGTATTTTCTTATGATGTCTTGTAATGATGCACTTGAGAAGAAATACTGTTGTTTAAGTCTTAATTTCTTGCCTTCATAGGTATCGTCATTTGGATAAAGCACACGTGAAATATCTTCAGCACGGTTTTTAAGAGTAACCGACTTATCATATTTCTGTTGATTAAACAAGTCAAAATCGAATGGTACAAGAGATTCAGCCTGCCAGAGTCTTAACGTGCCTACGTTGTCAGTACCGTAACCGATAATCGGCATATCATAAGGCACTGCTTTAACTGTCATATCCTTAAACTGCACTTCTACTGCATCGTTTTCATTACGGATTGACCAAGGGTCGCCGAAACGGGTCCAGTCATCAGCATATTCAACCTGAAAACCGTCTTGAATATCTTGCTTGAAAAGTCCGTATTTATAACGGATTCCGTAACCGTCAAGGGCTATATTATGAGTTGCGGCACTTTCAAGAAAACAAGCGGCAAGACGTCCTAAACCACCGTTACCGAGTGCGCTGTCCTCTACCTCTTCAAGAGAATTGAGTGACACGTTGTATTCATTGAGTTCAGTTTCAATCTCATCATACAACTTTTTAGAAACAAGGTTATTATAAATTGCACGACCGACAAGAAACTCCGCTGAAAAATAAAAGGCTGTACGCTCTTTAATTCTCTTATTTCTGCTATTCATCCAATCGTCAGAAATTTCACCCATAACTGCAGTTGAAATTACGTCGTGCAATTCGTTTGACGTTAATTCATCTAACGATTTCAAATATTTACTTTTAGCAAGTGATATTGCATCATTTACTATTTTTGACATTGTTTTTTCCTCTTTTCACATTCGGCAATCTTTGATATAAGGCTGTGTAATATTTAACCTTTTCTGCCAGTTCATCACTTAAATAATCGGATTTTGCACGCCATTGCCAGTTATCCTTAACTGTTGACGGATAATTCATTCGCGCATCATTTCCAAGCCCTAAAAGGTCCTGCATTGTAACGATTGCAGTATCAGAATTACTTGACCATATTGCTTTCATCATACCCCAGTTGTAGCCCTCTTTACGAGTAAGACGCAAATAATCTTTTGCTCGTTTTCGGGTTTTACGAGGAGCGGTTGCAGTCATATAACCGATAATCGTATCGTTATCGTGAGTGCCCACATAGGCAACTGAATTTTTTGTAAAGTTATGAAGCACATAGTCATTATCTTCATCGGTATCAAAAGCAAACTGAAGCACCTTCATACCCGGATATTTGCTTTGTTTAAGCATTCTTTTAACAGCAGGTGTTAAAAAGCCTAAATCTTCTGCAATAATATTCATTTTACCAAGGTCTTTTTCGATTTCGCGGAAAAATTCAATACCCGGACCTTTTCTCCACTCACCTATTTTTGCAGTTTTTGCATTTGCAGGAATACAGTAATAGGACTCAAATCCTCTGAAATGGTCAATACGCACAACATCACATAATGAATATTGATGTTTTATTCTTTCTTTCCACCAAGAGTAGTTATCCTTTTTCATATATTCCCAGTTATAAAGTGGATTTCCCCAAAGCTGACCGTCAGCAGTAAAGGCATCAGGTGGACAACCTGCAACCTCAATCGGATTACAATCTTCATCAAGTAAAAACTGCTT
>JAZQYK010000032.1:0-9843 GCA_045633505.1 Candidatus Fimenecus sp.
CGTTGTTCTGTAGGGTCGGGTCTCTGTGCCCGACCGCAAGTTTGCGGTAAATTTTCGGGCAGGCACGGAGACCTGCCCCTACAATACACTAAATTAGTAACATCTATAATCGCAACGCAGTTCCGACATTTTGCGCTTTGCATTTTGCACTTTGCATTTAGTTAGACAAACTCCAATTTGTTATTCTGCTAAAAACTCTCTTTTAAGCAAGTCAATCATAATTCCAGTGTTAAGTCTAAAGGCATCAATTGGATAAATTATGCTGACCTTTTCGTCATAGACTTCATTTGTATATTGTTCAATAATTTCTTCCTTTGAAAGACCTGAACGAAGCATAGACAGAACTTTGTTTGCGGTTTCAACAGCATTCTTCTCTGAATTTTCAAGGAATGCTTTTGCCTCGTCATTTTCGATTAAGCCATAGTGAGCAATTAAAACGCTGTCTATGGCTAATTTTTTTGCTTCATTGAAAGAGTCGAGGGTCATTTGATATCCAACAAGATAAGATGAAAGATATTGCCCGTCACCAAAATATACGCCAAGAGTTTCGTTAGCTAAAAGCAGACGGTTTTCTTCGAGATAAAAACCGATTGAGCATCTTGTGTGACCCGGAAGTGCGATTGCGCGGAAGTTCATATCCCCGCAAGTGATAATATCATTATGCTCAACGGGGATATCAACCTTTAAGTTTTCTGACAAATCTCTGTAATCCTCAACACCGCATTTTGTTGCGAATTTTTTATCCAAATCCATCATAACCGCACGAGCAGTTGGTTTTGCGAAGATTTTTGCAGCATAACTGCCTGCAACAACCTTAGCATTCGGGTAATAATCAAGCACGTATGCAGATGCTAATGCGTGGTCATAGTGTGAATGGGTGAGAAAGATGAAATCAAGCGCTCTGTCACCTAATTGCTTTTTAATATTTTCAGCAATTCTGTCACCTGTGAAGCCGAAGCCTGAATCATATAAAATTGCAGTTTTTCCGTCATCAATGAGAAATGCGCTGTCGCCGGGGACTGCTCTCACGTCCGTAATTTTTAAATCAATCATTTTCAGCCTTCCTTATTCGTATCCTGCATCGTAACCGTTTCTCTCAATTCGTGGTCATATTTTTCCTGATAATAATTTTCAGCAACACAGTCAAACGTGCCGTCAGGATTTACCGTAATCATCGTGCAACCGCGCTGTGAGCCAAGTTTATTAATATTCCAATATGCAAGATAGTCAATGCTCATACCGTATGTAAGACGGATACCCTTGTATTCCAACGATAAGTTGTTAACGTGGTCGTGACCGCAGAAAGTACCGTGCTTACCGCCAAGCTCCAGCATTGTTTCAAAAAGATTTTCGGGAATGTCACTGCTGAACACAACGTCACCTGATTCACGTGCAGTACCGTAAACCAACTTAACCTCGTCAGTATCCTGATAATTGTTTTCAACGTACTCGAACCACGCATCACCGTATTCAGCAATCGGAATATGGAAAAAGAGCAACGTGTTGAGTTTGCCGTATTGCGCAAGAAGCTCGTCGCTGTTGTCTAAAGCGGAAATAAGGTTTTTGTTGTATTCATTATTGCCCTCGACGGTCTTTTTGTACCATTCAATCTGGTCTTCGTGAATGTTGTCATAAGCCCAGCTGACAGTATCAATAAGACTTTCACCAACATACGCATTTGAGTCGATTGTGAAAATTGACTGGGTGATAATTCCCTGTGAATTCTTAACGTTGATTACACTGTTGCCGCAACCGTAAAGGTCTTCGGTGTCTTGATATAAGCAATAATTAAAATCAGGGTTTAAATAATATTGAGAAACCTCTTCTCTTGTATGAGTGCTGTAAAATTCTGAATCGTGATTACCGAAAGTAACCGTCCAGTAAACTCCAAGACTTTCCATAAACGCAGCAAAGGTTTCGTGAGGACGAATGTTGTTGAATGCCGTTGACTGATAAGGCACGGGATAAACGATATCACCAGTGATAATCACAAGGTCGGGCTTTTCAACGGAAACCATTTTTGCAATAGCGTTAAGAGCCATTGTGTCTCTTTTTCCGGAAATCCAGCCGCCGCCAAGATGAACGTCTGTCAACTGCATAATTTTTAATTCTCGGTCCGTTGTAAAGGTCCAGTTACCGTTAGCATCTTTTTCAGGAATCAATTGATTTTCGTTTTCAACAGACTCAAAAGAAGCCGCAAATTCAAGACTGTTTTTGTGATAAATCTTGTTTGCAATCGTGTTAAAACAAACGAAAACAAAACTTATACAAAGAACAACCAACAAAACCTTCAACAAGCGTTTTAAAATCTTTTTCTTCTTCAATGTGTTTTTCATAAATAAATCCCCCGATATTTTTTATATCAATGATATTACCCACAAAATTACAAACCACAAAGGCGGAATAATAAGCGCAGGTAACATATTAAGCGTTTTCAAATTTTTGATTTCAAGAATACTGAGTCCTGAAGATGCAATTAAAAATCCACCCACAATGCTGATTTCACACATAAGCTCAGGACTCATAAACTCGCCTAAAAGAGTTGCAAGTAAATAGATTGAACCCTGCCAACAGAAAAGCACGGGAGCCGCCAAAGCAATGCCGATGCCATAAGTTGAAGCTAAAACCATACTTGTTACAAGGTCAAGGGTCGCATTTGTGAAAAGATATGTATGGTCGTCATAAAGCGCTGAATTGATTGGACCCAAAATCGAAAGACTGCCGATACAAAACAAAAGAATGGCTGTTGAAAGACCTTTGCCCAACTCGCTTTTGCCTTTCTTTTCTGTCAAAGAATTAAATTTCTTGTCAATATCCAGCATATTGCCGAAAAGTGAGCCAAGGGCAAGACTGACGATGAAAAGCACGGGATATTTACTGTTTGGCATATTCTGTACGACGGAGTTTATTCCGATTCCTGTCGCCGCTAGTCCCATAGCATTCATAAGGCATTTCGTGTATTTTTCCTTAATTCCTTTTTTTAAGAGACTGCCGATAATACTTCCCGTGAGAATTGTGGCAGTATTAACTATTGTACCAATCATTTTAATCAGCCTTTCTGTTTGCTTTTATACTTTCAACTGCTTCAAAAATCTCTTTCAAAGTATCAAGAGATGATTGTTCAGGCAGTTTTTTTACGTTTATACTCTTTTTACCCGATGAAGTAACACCGACTCTGCCTCTCATAACTGCTGACAGGTCAAGCACCAGAGAAGCATCAATATCATCACAGTAAAGTGCCACGATTTCACCGCGCTGACCGATTTCATAAATTCCAAGAGCCGAGGCGGAATTTCTGCAAAGAGAAACCTCAATAAGTCCCTCAACTGACGGCGGAATGTCACCGAAACGGTCACGAAGCTCGTCGCGGACGTCCTCTGCGTCACTGATTGTTCGCACGTCGGCAATACGGCGATACACCATCAGTCTTTGTGAGAGTGCAGAAATATATTTGTCAGGAATATGAGCGTTGATTTGAAGGTCAATAAGACATTCTTTGGCTTTCTTCGGTGCTTCGCCCTTTTCGTCGGAAATGGCTTCACCAAGTAATTTCATATACATATCATAGCCCACCGAAGCAAGATGCCCGTGCTGTTGAGCGCCGAGAAGATTACCTGCCCCTCGTATTTCAAGGTCACGCATTGCAATTTTAAAGCCTGAACCGAATTCTGTATATTCACGGATTGCCTGAAGCCGTTTGTAAGCAACCTCGGATAAATTTTTGTCTCGTTTATACGTGAGATACGCACTGGCACGTCTTGCACTTCTGCCCACACGGCCACGAAGCTGATGAAGCTGAGCAAGTCCTAATTTGTCCGCATCTTCAATAATAAGTGTGTTTGCATTTGGCACGTCAACACCCGTTTCGATAATAGTTGTACACACAAGGATATCAATTTCACCGTTCATCAGGTCTCGCCAGATATCGCTTAATTGCTCCTCGTTCATTTTACCGTGAGCCGTAGCAATTCGGGCATCGGGTAAAAATTCCTTGATTGAAAGTGCAACACCGTCAATATCTTCAACACGGTTGTGAAGAAAATACACCTGACCGCCACGACGAAGCTCTTTTTCCATTGCCTCGCAAAGAAGTGGAAGATTGTGCTCCACAACGTAAGTCTGCACGGGGAAACGGTCCGACGGTGCTTCTTCGATAACGGACATATCCCTGATTCCCGACATCGCCATATTAAGCGTTCGGGGGATTGGCGTAGCAGATAGGGTCAGCACGTCAACACCTGGGAATTTCTCTTTGATTTTCTCTTTCTGAGCCACACCAAAGCGTTGTTCTTCATCGACAATTAACAACCCTAAGTCCTTAAATACGACATTTTTCGCAATAAGCGAGTGAGTACCCACAACGATATCAATAAAGCCTGAATTAACACTTTTGATTATTTTTGTTCGTTGTGTCGGAGTACGGAAACGGGAAAGCATTTCGATTTCAACGGGAAATCCGTCAAAGCGTCTCATAAGGGTCTGATAATGCTGTAAAGCGAGGATTGTAGTAGGCACTAAAATCGCGCATTGTTTCCCGTCGGCAATACATTTGAATACAGCACGAAGAGCCACTTCGGTTTTGCCGAAACCAACGTCACCGCAAAGCAGTCTGTCCATTGGATAGGGTTTTTCCATATCATTTTTGATTTCGTCAATGCTTCGAAGCTGGTCGCCCGTTTCTTCAAACTCAAAGCGCCGTTCAAAATCGCCTTGCATATCAATGTCGGGCGAAAAAGCAAAGCCTTCGGTGTGCATTCTTTCGGAATAAAGTTTAATCAACTGGTCTGCCATATCCTTAACGGCAGAACGTACCTTTGACTTCGATTTTTCCCAATCTGTACCGCCGAGACGGTTGAGCTTGAGCGCTTTGCCGTCATCTTCGTGAGGACCGATATATTTTGATACCAAATCAAGCTGAGTGACAGGAACGTAAAGCACGTCACTTTTTGCATATCTGATTTTGATGTAGTCTTTAATAATCTTGTTTGCTTCAAGCTGAGTGACACCGTCAAAAATACCTATTCCGTGTACGGAATGAACGATGTAATCACCTTTGCGAAGCTCGTCAAGAGAGTGGATTGTGTCCTTTGCCTTAAAGCCTGTGTTTCGCCTTTTTGCTTTGCTTTGATATATTTTTGAATATGTGAAAACATAGAATTTTTCTCTCGGATATGAAAATCCTGATGTGAGAGAGCCTGAAACAACTGACACAATGCCTTTTGGGAATTCAGCAGGTATAACAGGAAAATACAAGGAAGGTATATTTTCGTCCGTCAGGGTTTCACTGAGATTTTTTGCGCTTTTATCCGTACCTGCAAACACCACAACGGTTGCGTCCTTCGACAAAACAGGCTGAACGTCGTCCATCAGCACGTCAAGTTTACCGTTCCAGACGGGCAACGTATTGCCGTTAAAGGTGGTCAGACTTTTAACGGGAGTATCAAAACTTCCGCGGGCAAAGTTGTCAATATAAGTAGCACCAAATTCGGTGTATTTGTCAATTAATTCGTTGAAGTTAAGAGTGAATTTGTCAAGTCCCTTGCAAAGTACACCGTCATCAACACAGAGCTTTATATCCTCAAGCAGTAATTTTTGTGAAGCATTGATTTTTTCTTTAATCCCGCCTGTTTCAATTGCAAATAAAAGATAATTTTCTGCATAATCAAAAATCGTGGCGGGAGAATAGATAAGCGGCAGATATTTGTCAGCCGAGCCGACACTTACTCCTGATTTCAGTCTGTCAATGTCAGCATAAAGTTTTTCACGGATAATATCGGTTTTCTTGCCTCTTATTGAACTGCTAAGTTTTTCGATTTTTTGGGTTAATTCCTGAGGATTATCAATAACAATTTCCTTTGACGGAGCAATTAAAATTTCGTCAATATTAACGGTTCTTCTTTGAGATACAATATCAAAACGGCACATTGTATCCACGGTGTCACCCCAAAGCTCAATGCGGACAGGCTCGTCATCGTCAGGGGAGAAGAAGTCCACAATTCCGCCACGGACTGAAAACTGTCCCACACCCTCGACCGCATCAACACGGGTGTATCCTGCACAACTCAAGGACAATAAAATCTGTTCAAGTGAGCTTTCTGCACCCTTCTTCAAAAGGACGGATTTCTGCCTTAAAATTTCAGGGGGAATAGTATATGAAACAACAGCTTCGGCAGAAGCCACGACAATATCACATCTGCCGTCCAACATTCTGCGAAGTGCTTTTATTCTTTTTTGTTCGTATTCATAGGATTGACTGTCGGTGTTGTAAAAGCTGAAACTTCGTGCAGGGAAGTGCAAAGCGTCCTTGCCGAATGCCGTCAAGTCGTCACAAAGCCGCACCGCAGTCGCATCGTCAGGCACGACGATAAGGGCCTTTTTTTCAAGACCCCCCGTTAACGCAGAAACAAGATGAGCTTTTTGCACGGGAATTAACCCTAATACGCCCTGCGGAAGAAAACCTTTTTTTATACTGTTTTCAACACCCTTGTATTCTGCTGAATTTTTAATTGCCCATTCAAAAGCGGACATAATAACACCTAGCTGTTATATAAATTCATTGCTTTATCTGTTTCTTTGTCAAGCAAAAGTTCAATCGCCTTACAAGCGTTTTCCAGTGCCGGTAGAAGTGCCTTTTGCTCGTCTTTTTTGAATTCGGAAAGCACCCAATCCGCTAAATCATAATCGGGATGAGGCTTTTTGCCGCAACCAACCTTAATTCTCGGAAATTGGTCGGAATTTAAGTGATAAATTATACTTTTAATTCCGTTGTGACCGCCGTCAGTACCTTTTCTTCTGATACGAAGTTTGCCGACGTCAAGAGAAATATCGTCATAAATCACGATGATGTTTTCAGGCTTGATTTTGTAAAAATTCGCACAATCTCTTACTGCCTCACCGCTGTTATTCATATAGGTCTGCGGCTTCATAACGATGCATCTGTGACCGTTGATTGAGGTGTCTGCAATAAGGGATTTAAACTTTAGTCTGTCAACCCTGAAATTCAATTTTTCACTGAGCATATCAATGCACAAAAACCCCGAATTATGTCGGGTAAGGGTGTATTTCTTATCAGGATTTCCAAGCCCTACCACGAGAAATTCAGGTGTGCCGACAGCTCCAGTATTTGTTTGTTTTCTGAATCTGTTGAACATATTTTTGTCCTTTATTTTGAATATTTGTCTTTGTTTTTAATGCGCCAATCTATTTTGTTAACCTGCTTTGCTCTGGCAATTCCAAGGGAATCCTCAGGCACGTTGTCGGTAATTGTTGAACCTGCGGCAGTATAAGCGCCGTCGCCGATTTCAACGGGAGCAATAAGGTTTGTATTACAACCAATGAAAACATCGTCACCGATAACTGTTCTGTGCTTGCTCTTACCGTCATAGTTAACCGTAACCGTGCCGCAACCGAAGTTTACACGTTTGCCGACGTCAGCATCGCCAACGTAAGTCAAATGAGAAACCTTTGTGCCAGTATCAATATTTGAGTTTTTAACCTCAACGAAGTTGCCGAGATGAACGTTTTCACCAATAACTGAATTTGGTCGGATGTGAACGAACGGACCAATATCAACACCGCTTTTAACTGTTGATTGATAGCATTGAACGTTGTTGAGTTTTGCGTTGTCTTCAATTATACTGTCGCTGATAATTGAGTTAGGGCCAATCACACAGTTCTTGCCGATTTTCGTATTACCCTTGATAATTGTGTTTGGTAAAATCTGCGTATCAATGCCGATTTCAACACCCGGCTCAATAATAACGCCGTCGGCATATGGAATGTTAACGCCTGCAAGAAGATGGCGCTCGATTTCCTGCATTTTTGCATAAGCATTAAGCTCCATAAGCTGTAATCTGTTGTTTGCACCAAGAATAATGTCAGAACGAGGCGCGAAATATGTTTCAGCCTTAGCACCCAGTTCAATGAGAATTGATACTGCATCAACAAGGTTATACTGACCGTTGGCTCTCGGCGGAAGCTGATTTAAAATCTGAACAAGCTTTGAAGCCTTGAACCAATAAGTACCTGAAGAAATTTCAGTTATTCTCTTAACGTTGCTGTCGGCATCCTGCTCTTCAATAATACCCATAAAGTCTCTTGACGAGTCACGGATAATTCTGCCGTAGCCGAAAGGCTTACCTACGATAGCGGTAATAACGGTAACGTCACTGTCAGTTGCAATGTGGTGAGAATAAGCCCCGTGGAGTGTGTTAGCATCTAAAAACGGCGTGTCACCGTTGAGGATTAACACGTGGCCGTCATCATTAATCAATTCCTCAATAAAAGGTAAGGCTTGCATAACTGCGTGAGCAGTGCCGAGCGGTGTTTCCTGCACAACGGTTTCAATGTGTTTATCAGGAAACGCATTTGTGAGATAATTTTTAATGGAAGTGTCCTTTGACGGCACAACGGTAACGATTTTTTTAATACCTGAGTTCACAACGGAGGACGCAACACAGCCAACGAGCGGTTTGCCCATAACCTCCGCCATTACTGACGGCATACTCGATTTAAGGTACATTCCCGTACCTGCCGCCATAATAATTGCCAATCCGTTTTTAGTCATAAAATATACCCCCGATATAAAGTATATATAATTATTTAAATTCTATCACAGAATAGCGCTATTTTCAATATTTTGTTTCATTTTTTTAAAGCGGCATTTCATTGACAAAGTTAGAGTTCAATGTTATATTTAAATATAGATTTGGTAATAATGGAGGACGAAAGAGTGCTTTCAGTAATAATTCCTGCCTACAACGAAGAATTAAACGTGGAAAAAACAGCCGAAACAGTGCTTTCTCTTTTGAAAAATGAGGGGATTGACTGCGAATTGCTGTTCGTTGACGACGGCTCAAAGGATAAAACCTTTGAAAAAATCTGCAAATGCGCAAGTGAAAATCCTGAAGTTAACGGTATAAGTTTCAGCCGTAATTTCGGCAAGGAGTCCGCTATTTATGCAGGACTTGAAAATGTAAAGGGTGACTGTGCGGTTGTGCTTGATTGTGACTTGCAGTTTCCGCCTGAAAAAATGCTTGAAATGTACAAACTTTGGGAAGAAGGCTTTGAAATTGTTGAGGGTGTAAAGCTGGACAGAGGCAAAGAATCGTTTTTTTACAAGACTTTCGCAAAGAGTTTTTACAAAATGATGAGTTATTTTGTGGGCGTTGATATGCAGTCCACCTCGGACTTTAAGCTGATTGACAGAAAGGTGATTGACACGCTTCTCGCATTACCTGAAAGAAACACGTTTTTCCGTGCACTTTCATTCTGGTCAGGCTTTAAATCCACTCAGGTGGAATTTCAGGTTCGTGACCGTGAAAACGGAGAAAGCAAATGGAGTTTTAAGGGACTTACAAAATATGCAATTTCAAATATAACCTCGTTTACGACTGCACCGCTTCAATTGATTACCGTTTTCGGCAGTGTGCTGTTACTGTTTTTGGGCGGTATGTCAATCCAGACGCTAATCCGTTTCCTTTTGGGACAGTCTGCGGAAGGCTTTACAACGGTAATTTTGCTTCTGCTTTTAATCGGCGGAAGTTTAATGATGGCGTTGGGTATAATCGGCTATTATATTGCAAGAATTTACGAAGAAGTCAAGGGCAGACCGAGATATATCGTGTCAAAGAAAACAAAAGAAGATAAATAATTTGTTTCACCTCACAAAACTGTGGGGTGATTTTTTATGCAGAAAAAATCGATAAATTTGAATTTGTCGGGATGTTTATGACACCAATATGGTCGGTTCTCGGCTCCCCTGAAAGGGGAGCTGTCGAGCGTATGCGAGACTGAGGGGTTTGTTGTTTAATTGAATAACCCCTCTGTCACTTCGTGACATCT
>JAZQYK010000033.1:0-4163 GCA_045633505.1 Candidatus Fimenecus sp.
CAATCGAGCATATTGGTGATATATAAAATTGCGTCGCAGACCCTTAATTTTGCATTCTGCATTTTGCACTTTGCATTCTGTTCGACAAACTCCAATTTACCATTTTTTACACATTATTCTATTTACACAACTATTGACAACAGAACAAATGTTCGATATAATTGTTTTATAAAATAACTAAGGGGATTTTTATGGAAAGAATTATATTGCATTGTGACATTAATAATTTCTACGCATCCGTTGAATGTGTTAAAAATCCTGAATTAAAAGGTAAACGTGTGGCTGTTTGCGGTAGCGAAGACGACCGTCACGGAATTGTCCTTGCAAAATCTCAACCTGCAAAATTATGCGGTGTAAAAACGGGGGATACCATAATGGAAGCAAGGCGCAAATGCGGTAATCTTGTTGTGTTACATCCTGATTTCGATTCATATCACAGTTATTCTGAAAAGGTAAAGAATATTTATGCGAGATATACTGATTTAATTGAACCTTTTGGTATGGATGAGTGTTGGCTTGACGTTAGCGGCAGCGGAATTTTTGGCGACGGCTTTAATATTGCTGAGGAAATAAGAAGTACTGTTGTTAAAGAAACGGGACTTACAATTTCAGTCGGTGTGTCCTTTAATAAGGTTTTTGCAAAACTTGGTAGTGATATGAAAAAGCCTGATGCCACAACAGTGATTTCAAAAGATGATTTCAAAGAAAAAATATGGTGTCTTGATGCTGATGAGATGATTTTCGTAGGCAGAAAGACGTTTCAGACATTACAAAAATACGGAATAAGGACTATTGGGGATATTGCTCGGTCAGAAACAGAACTTTTGAAGAAATTGCTTGGTAAAAATGGTGTGGATTTGTGGGTATATGCAAACGGATATGATAATTCACCTGTGTCCCATATCGACAGCAAACCTATCCCACAAAGCATTGGCAGGGGAATTACCTGTATGGAAAGTCTTGTGTCCGTATTTGAGGCAGGACGTGTAATTGCAGAGTTATCGGCAAAGACCTCCAAAAGTTTAAGGCAGGAGCATCTCTTGGCAAAAGGATTGCAATTGTCAATCAAAGACGACAACCTGAACGTTCAACAGTATTCCTGCAATTTAGAATTTCCAACTCATAATGTTAAGGAAATATGTAGCGAGGCAATAAACCTTCTTGTTAACAAGCACAAATGGAAAAGAAATATCCGTGCGTTGACGGTAAGAACATACAACCTTGTCCGCGAGGAAAATTTTCAACAGTTGAACATTGAATTTGATATAGCTACATACGAAAAGAACTGTGTAGTTGATGATACAATAAATACTGTTCATACCAATTTAGGTAGGGACACTTTGTTTAATGGTTGTCGTCTTTTAGGAACAAAAATGCCAGCAGGTAAATCTGAACATTCATCATTACCGCCAGCAAGTTTTTAATATTAAATTCAGGCTAATTCTAACCATATTGTTTCAAGTTCTTCAAGTTTTTCTTCTTTAATCTTGATTTCTTCAAGAATTTCAGATAGACGAGCATAATCGCTTGAAACTTCAGGGTCGTTGCAAAGTTCTTTGAGTTCATTGATTTTGCTTTGAAGCGCAGTCATTTCTTTTTCTGTGTTCATAAGTTTTGCTCGGCGTTTTCTGTCTTCAGCTTTATTTTTACGTGATTCGTCATAATTTTTTGACGAGTCACTTTTTTCTTTGTTTACGGAAACCGCCTCAGGCTCAATGGTTGAATGTTCTTTATAATAGTCGTAATTGCCGTTATAAATCACAATTTCCTGAGTTTTCATTTCAATAATTTTAGTTGGTACGGAGTTAAGCAAATATCTGTCGTGAGAAACCATAATTATAGTGCCGTCATATTGGCTCAGAGCGGTGTCTAAAGCCTCTTTTGCCTTGTAATCAAGGTGATTTGTAGGCTCGTCCAAAACAAGCACGTTTGACCGTTCAAACGCTATTATGCAAAGCACGACTTTAGCTCTGTTAGCGCCGCTCATTTCACGAATACGTTTGAATACGTCTTCGTCCTCAATCAAAAATCTTCCAAGCATACTGCGGATTTCATATTCCGTTTTAGTGGGGAATTTTCTGTGTATTGCTTCAAGCACCGTCATATTAAGGTCAAGTGAGGATAATTCCTGGTCAAAATAGGAAATCTTTACGTTTCCACCCCAACGGACAACGCCTTCATAGGTCATCTTTTTAAGAATTGCTTTAAGAAGTGAAGACTTGCCAACACCGTTTTTGCCTACAAAAGCAACCTTTTCACCGCGTTCAACAATTAAATTAAAATTCTCAAATAAAGTTCTTTTTTCAGCACCGTTTCCAACGCTGATTTTAAGATTTTTACATTCAAGAATTGTTTTGTGTGGCTCAATATCAAAAGGGAAACTGATGCGCAAATTCTTTGCTTTTGGATTGGGCTTTGCGGCCAATTCCATTTTTTCAAGAGCTTTTACACGTGAACCAACACTGTTTATACTACTTGATTTTGCTAAATTTTTGCGGACGTAGTCGCGTAATTCTTCAATCTCTTTTTGTTGTTTTTCATATTCTTTTGTAAGTGTTTTAATTCTTTCTTCCTTTTGTTTAAGGAATGAAGAATATCCACCTTTATATCGAATCAATTCGCAGTTTTCAATTTCGCAAATATCAGAAGCGACGGCATCTAAAAAATATCTGTCGTGAGATACGATTATAACCGCGCCTTTATATGAACTGAGATAATTTTCAAGCCAGTTAAGCATCGAAAAATCAAGATGGTTTGTAGGCTCGTCGAGAATAAGCAAATCAGGGTTTTCCACAAGAATTTTAGCAAGAGCAAATCGAGTTTTTTCACCGCCCGAAAGCACGGAAACACTGCCGTCAAGGTTAAAATCGCCAAATCCCATACCGTTAAGTACGGTGTTAATTCTAACCTCTGCATTATATCCGTCACAAGCGTCATATATGTTGGTAAAATGCTCATATTCAACTGAAAGTCGGGTATATTCATCACCGTTTGCCACAGACATTTTCTTCGATATTTCTTCAAGTTGTTTTCTTGTTTCAAAGGCCACTTTTAAAGCATCCTGAATTTCCTCGCGAAGAGTGTTAGTGGTATTAAGCGCTTCATTTTGCTTGAGATAACCTATTCTTAAATCAGGCTTTGTAGCAATACTTCCATCATCGTATTCTAATGCACCTGAGATAATATTGAGAAGGGTAGTCTTACCCACACCGTTAATACCCAAAAGACCAATCCTGTCCTTTTCGTTAACAGTTAAACTGATATTTTTTAATATGCTTTTGTCGAGAAAACCTTTGTTAATGTTTTGTAAAGTAATAAGCATAACGTTTCCTTATTTTACTGCAAGATTTTTAATGTTTTTCTTCCAAAGTCCCGTAAAGTAAAAAACACAGGATATAGTTGTTGCAAACAACCAACCGATTGGCCAAGAGTACCATATTCCTTGCTCTTGGAATATCGGCGCTAAAATATATGATAACAAAACTCTTAATAATAAGTCTGCAAAAGTTGAAATCATAAAAATATTTATTGCACCGCTGCCGCGAAGCACACCGTCAATTATTAGTTTAATTGCAATAAACAAATAGAAAGGGGCGATGGTTTTTAAGAAAAACGTACCTGCTTCAATTATCCCAATGTCGTTACTGCTGACAAAAATTTTCATCATTGTATCGGGAAGAAAATTATATAATATGAAAAGAGGTATTGTTATTGCAAAAGAAATTATATATATTGATTTAACGCCTTTTTTTATTCTGTCAATTTTTCCGGCACCAACGTTTTGAGCGGTAAAACTTGACATACTGTTGCCTAAAGCGGTAAGCGTTGTGATTGTGAAAGTATTCAGCTTACCGGCGGCTGAAAATCCTGCAACGACAATATCACCAAAAGTGTTAACAAGACCTTGAATAAATATGTTTCCAACCGAAACGAAACTCTGTTGTAATATGCTTGGTATTGCAACGTACATAATTTTTTTAAATATAGTAAACGAGAATGCATCAGCTTTTCCGCAGTTGAGGCCTCGAATTCTGACGGCTAAAGTTATAAATGATAATATTGAAGCAACACCTTGTGCAATAAAAGTTGCCCATGCAACACCTGATATACCTAAATTTGTATATTTAACAAGAACATAATCAAGTATTACGTTAAATACTGAC
>JAZQYK010000034.1:0-13063 GCA_045633505.1 Candidatus Fimenecus sp.
GATTGCATTAAAGGTTTACAAGAATTCAAGGGTGCAGGTCGTCGTTTTGAAGATTTGGGCACATATAATGGCATTGATTTTATTGACGACTATGCTCACCACCCTGCCGAGCTTAAGGTTACTCTTGAAGCTGCGATGAAAATGGGTTACAACACCGTTTGGGCAGTTTTTCAGCCTTTCACATATTCAAGAACTGCAATGCATTTTGACGAGTTTGTAGATGTTTTGAAAATCCCTGACAGATGTGTTATGACAGAAATTATGGGTTCACGAGAAGTAAATACTTATGATATTTATACTTCACAGCTTGCTGAAAAAATTCCAAATTCAGTTTGGTTCAATACTCAGGAAGAGGTTGCCGAATACGTTGTCAATCACGCAAAATCAGGTGACCTTGTGCTTACAATGGGCTGTGGTGATATTTACAAATCTGCATTTATGATGATTGAGAGACTTAAAAATGGTACAGTTTAATAATACTTGGGACATTCTTTTGGAAGATGAGTTTAAAAAACCATATTATCTCAATTTGAGAAAATTTCTTGTTGGGGAATATAAAACGCAGACAATATATCCCAATATGAACGATATTTTCAATGCATTGAAATATACGGATTACAAAAACGTCAAGGTTGTGATGTTGGGGCAAGACCCTTATCACCAACCGAATCAGGCGCACGGACTTTGCTTTTCCGTGAAAAAAGGGGTAAAAGCTCCGCCGTCGCTTCAAAATATGTATAAGGAAATTCACGCTGAATATGGGTTTCCTATCGCCGACCACGGTGAGCTGACCTCTTGGGCAAAGCAAGGTGTGTTAATGCTCAACACGGTGCTGACCGTCCGTGAAAGTCAGCCAAATTCTCACAAGGGTATGGGTTGGGAAATTTTTACAGATAATGTGATTTCTTTGCTTAACCAAAGACCTGAGCCAATGGTATTTCTTCTTTGGGGTGCAAACGCAAGAGCAAAGAAAAAGCTCATTACAAATCCCAATCATTTAGTGCTTGAATCAGCACATCCAAGCCCATTATCCGCATATAACGGATTTTTCGGCAACGGCCACTTCAAAAAAGCCAATGAATTTTTAAAATCAAAGGGTATTAGTGAGATTGATTGGCGGATAGAATAAAAAATTACAATAATAAAAGGACGATTCGTTATGAATCGTCCTTTTTAATTAGAATAATCAGTTGAAAAATATGCCTCCGTCTTACATTTGAAAAAGGTTTTAAGACTACTTTTTTTCGTTCATCAAAAAGCACTAATTATCCTACGAAAATAATTATAGGTCAATTTACCCCTAATGTCAATAGGTCAATTTGCCATAATATATTCAGGTGATGATTATGAGCAGATTAAAAGACTTACGAAAAGAGCGCGGATACACACAAATCAAAATGCAAATGCTTACTGGTATTGACCAGAGTGACTATTCAAAAATTGAACGTGGTATAAGGTATTATACCTTTGAACAATGCGTTAAAATCGCAAAAGCATTAAATACTAGTATGGATTATCTTGCAGGATTAACCGACCAAAAAGAGCCCTACCCACCATCAAAAAATAAATAATCAATCAAAAAGGACGGTTCAAGTTAAGTGAACCGTCCTTTTTTCGGTGGGAGCAAGCCCCCGCCCTACTTTTTATTCAATTGGTTTTGATATACAAATCCACTCTTTATAGTTTGAATATTTTTCAAGTTCGGGGATTGTTAATTCAATGGCACTATTTGAGCCGCCAACTGCCGGGAATACGGTTTCAAATCGTTTCAGGGACTCGTCAAGGTAAACATCGACACCATCTTTGATACCGAATGGACAAACGCCGCCGATTTGATGACCTACAAATTCTTCAAGCTGGTCAGGTGACATCATTTTTGCTTTTGTGTGGAAAAAGCCCTTATATTTTGAGTTATCAACCTTTACATCCCCTGCCATAAGAATGAGAATTGGCTGTTCGCCAACCATAAATGACAAGGTTTTGGCAATTCTTGCACCCTCAACACCTAAAGCCTGTGCTGCAAGTTCAACAGTTGCACTCGAAACTTCAAATTCCTGTACTCTGTCTTCCATACCGAATTGTCGGAAATACTCTCTGCCTTTTTCAATGGACATTTTAAATCATTCCTCTCCCCTCCCTCCTCGAGGGAGGTGGCATTTTCGTTAGAAAATGACGGAAGGAGTTTTTAATAGATTTTGCACTCCCTCAGTCAGCTTCGCTGACAGCTCCCTCTAAGAGGGAGCGAAAATAGAACGGCGGGAGCTGAGCCCCCGCCCTACCATTATAAATTAGTTAATTTCAGAAAGCTTAACTGCTCTGCTTTCATTTGCTGATTTTTCAGCGGCAAGAGCAATCTTAACTGACTGTAAACCTGCGTGGATACCAACTGGAGTTTCCTTGTTGTTTACACAGCAGTCAACGAACTGTCTTACTTCTTCTGCGAATGAGCCCATATATCTTTCAAGGAAGAAATAAAGTGGTTTTTCACCTGTTACACCGTTTGCATCTGAAACAACAGCAGTTGAAAGTGTATCGTTAGCAGTTGCAACCATACCTTTTGAACCGAAAAGCTCTGCTCTCTGGTCATAGCCATACATCGCCTGACGAGAGTTGTCGATAACTGCAAGAGCACCATTAGCCATCTTCATTGAAATGATTGCTGTATCGAAATCACCATATTCACGGATTGATGGGTTAATAAGAGCATCAGCATAAACATAAAGTTCTTCAACGTCACTGTTTGTAAGGAAACAAGCCATATCAAAATCGTGAATTGTCATATCAAGGAAGATGCTTGCTGCACAGTAGCCAACAGGTGGTGCTTGTGGGTCACGAGATGTGATTTTAAGAATTTGTGCTTCACCAATTTTGCCTTCGTCATAGGCTTTGCGAACTGCTGCAAAGTTGTGGTCAAAACGGCGGTTAAAGCCTACCTGGAATTTGCATTCAGGATGAGCCTTGAGAGCATCAGCGATTTCAAGAATTTTATCAACTGTATTTGCAAGTGGTTTTTCGCAGAATACGTGTTTGCCAGCATTGATTGCTTCAATAGAAATCGGAGCGTGAGTATCAGTTGATGAACAAACAAGAACTGCATCAATTTCAGGGTCATTAATGATTTTTGTGTAATCTGTGTAGATTTTTTCTACGCCAAAGCCTTCACAGAAAGCCTTTGTTTCGTCGTTCATAAATGGGTCTGCGATTGCAACAACTTCAGCACCCTTTACGTGATATGAGATTGATTCAAGGTGCACTTTACCAATACGGCCGGCACCGATAATACCGATTTTAAGCATAATAATTTTCTCCTTTTTTATTCAAGCAAAATATTCATCATTTTGCCATTTTCGTGGATTTTCATCAATATATTGCCAAACTTCAAGATACCCTTCTTCGCTTCTAATTACTTTATCATAAAAAGACTCTTGAAACACTTTTCTGCCACTAACATTACTTATTTTGTTACACTCACGAGTAGTCAACGATTTATAAGCACACATTATATCAGGCAGTGTAGGGCGGGGCTTGCTCCCGCCGCCATGCCGTCAAGAACAATTATCGCGTGAATATGATTTGGCATAATTACATATTTATCTATTTTTACATAGTCATATCTTTGTTCCAAGGCAAACAATTGTTTTTCAGCAACAAGTCCGTATGGTGAGAGCGTAATAACAGTATCGTTATACTTTCTTTCGGCGGGAGCAAGCCCCCGCCCTACATTTTCTTCCAGCTTTTCTACCTTACCAAAAATACATTTCATATCTTTGGCACAGATTGTTACATAATAATAGCCATTAGAACTGTAATCATATTCTTTTAATCTTGGATGTTTACGTTTTGGCAATTCATTTTCAGTTTTCATATTTTATTGGGTTACGGCGGGAGCAAGCCCCCGCCCTACATTATTTTAGATAGTACCATCCCAAGTACTTACATTTGTTGTTGTCTTTTCTTCTTCGTCGAACCAATGCTGTGTAACTGCTTTTGATTCTGTGTAGAAACGGTATGCGTCCTTACCGAGACAGTGAAGGTCGCCGAAGAATGACTGCTTGTGACCTGAGAATGGGAAGAAGCCAACGGGTACAGGAATACCAACGTTGATACCAACCTGACCGCCGTCTGTATGACGAGCAAATTCACGTGCAAAATAACCGCTTTGAGTATAAATAACAGAACCGTTTGCATAAGGATTGTCATTCATAATCTTGAGGCCTTCGTGGAAGTCCTTGCATCTCTTGATACAAAGAACCGGACCGAATACTTCTTCGTCACCGATTGTCATATCAGCTGTAACCTTATCGAAAATTGTAGGTCCGATAAAGTAGCCGTTTTCATATCCCTCAACCTTAACGTCACGGCCGTCAAGAACAAGCTCTGCACCCTCGTCAATACCCTTCTGAATATCAGCAAGAACTTCTTCGTAGTGCTTTTTATATGTAATAGGTCCGAGTTTTGATGTCTTTTCCCAAGATGGACCGACTTTAATATTCTTTGCCTGTTTAACGAGTTCAGCAACAAACTTGTCTGCAATTGCTTCTTCAACTACACAGCAAGTAAGAGCCATACAACGCTGACCTGCACAACCATAAGCGGAGTTGATAACACCTGCAACCGTTCTTTCAAGTGCACAGTCTGACATAATAAGTGCATGGTTCTTTGCCTGCGTGAGAGCCTGACAACGCTTACCTGCAGCAGCCGCACGAGAATAGACCTTAAGGCCAACAGGAGTTGAACCTACGAATGTGATACCCTTAACATCAGGATGGTCAAGAATTGTATTAACTTCGTTTCTTGAGCAAGTGATAACGTTGATAACACCGTCAGGAACACCTGCCTCTTTATAAATTGCCGCAAATTTCATTGCAGTTTTTGGTGTGAGAGATGCCGCTTTGAGAACCATTGTATTACCTGTTGCAATACAAGTCGGAGCCATCCAGCCGAATGGAATCATTGCAGGGAAGTTAACAGGAACGATACCTGCAAAAACGCCAAGAGGTTCACGGTATTTCACTGTGTCATAGCCTTTTGAAGCGTCCATAAGGCTTTCGCCCATCATAAGAGACGGAACCTGAGTTGCAAGTTCTGTACCCTCTTTTGCTTTGAGAACGTCGCCTTCTGCTTCGCCCCAAACCTTACCGTTTTCACAAGCAACGCACATTGTAAGCTCTTCCATATCACGAATAATAAGCTCACGGATTTTGTACATAATCTGTGCTCTCTTGATTGCAGGAGTTGCTCTCCAGCCCGGATATGCTGCTTTTGCAGCTTCGATTGCTTCAAGAACTTCGTCATTTGTACAGCAAGGTGCCTGTCCTACAACTTCACCTGTGCTTGGATTGTGAAGGTCATACCAGACATCAGTTTTTGAGTCTTTGAACTGACCGTTCACGAAATACTGTAATTTTTCTACTGACATATTTATTTTCTCCTTTTAGGATTATTTACAATTCTTATTGGATTGTTTATATTTTTGATAACGGGACGATGTGGGCATCGTCCCCTACACAAATAACCTTTTTACAATTTGTAGATGATTTTTCGTCAGACAAGGCACACGAGCGACGGCGTATGAAGATACTCCGAGCGAGTGTAACGCAGTATCACGGAAAATCAGCACAAATTAAAGTCCAGAAACCTCTGCTATATACTTACGAGCTTTAAGTGCATATTCAAATGGGTTTGCGATTGCAGGGTCCTGTTCAGCTTCAACAAGAACATATCCTTCGTAGCCTGTTTCTTCAAGCACGTCAAATACAGGTTTGAAATCAATTACACCATCACCGGGAACTGTGAATGCACCTGCACGAACACCCTGAAGGAAGCTCATTTTTTCTGCCTTAACACGAGCCACAACATCAGGACGGATATCCTTAAGATGTACGTGACGGATTCTCTTTGCATACTTTTTAAGCACTGCCATATAATCCTCACCGCAATATGCCAAGTGACCTGTATCGAAAAGAAGACCGAAAAGTTCAGGGTCTGTGTTTTCCATCATTCTGTCAATTTCAGCTGCAGTCTGAACAACTGTACCCATATGATGATGGAAGCAAAGAGCGATACCCATATCCTTTGCAACTTTACCGAGCTTGTTGATACCGGTGCAGAGCATATCCCACTCTTCATCATTCATAACATATTTGTCATCGAAGATTGAAAGGTCCGTGCCTTGAATTGAGTGGCCTTGTTCAGAAATACCGACAACCTTTGCACCCATTTCTTTAAGGAAAGTAATATGCTCAATGAAGTCCTTTTCAACTTCTTCATAAGGTTTTGTGATAAGGAAACTTGAGAACCAAGCGTTACAAATTTGCATACCGCGAAGTTCAAGTGCCTTTTTAAGCACCTTTGTATCTCTTGGATACTTGTTACCGACTTCACAGCCCGTGAAGCCTGCAAGTGCCATTTCAGAAATACACTGTTCGAACGTGTTTTCTGCACCAAGGTCAGGCATATCGTCATTTGTCCAAGCGATTGGTGCAATACCGAGTTTTACTTTGTTTTTGTCGAGCATAATTTTCATAGCCTTTCTGCCACATAAAAATTTTATTTTTTAACACACTTCTTGCCCGTGGCAGACAAGGCGTGTATGAAAATTTTTGCCATCGTCAAATTATTTACGATAGTAAAAATTTGACGGGCACAAGATTGATATTAATGCGATTTATCGCATTAATATCTCCTTGCTTTGTTTTTATTTTCTTCCTTCACTTCGAAGGCATTGTTTACTTTTTCATTAGTTGAAACAGATGGAACACCTGTATGCCACCAAGCACCGTAACCATCAGTCATTGACTTTGGAAGCACCTTAATGTCAATAAGTGTTGAAACTGTCTGTTTCTGTGAATCAATAAGAGCGAATTCAAGTTCTTCCATTGTTTTTGCTGTATATGTCTTGCAACCATAAGCTGCAGCAGCCATCGCAAAGTCAATTGGAATCAAGTCACCTAAAAGGTCGCCCTTGTCATCTCTATAACGGAATTCCGTTGCAAGATTTCCAATACCATTTGACATTTCGAGGTTGTTGATGCAACCAAAACCACTGTTATCGAAAAGAAGAACATTGATTTTCTTGTTTTCCTGAATACTTGTTACAAGTTCAGAGTGGAGCATAAGGTAACTACCGTCACCGCACATTGCATAAGATTCACATTCAGGATGAGCCATCTTGCTACCTAATGCACCTGCGATTTCATAACCCATACATGAATAACCATATTCCATATTGTATGAATAACGGCTGTCTGATGTCCACATTCTTTGAAGACAACCCGGAAGTGAGCCCGCAGCACCCGTGCAAAGAGCATCTGCAGGAATGAGCTTTCTAATCATAGCAAGTGCAGCTGTCTGAGTAATCACACCACCGATTTTCTCAACGAATTCAGGAATTGTCTTTTCATCGCGGGCTGAAATCAAAGGTTTGAAGTTTTCGTCATATTTATAATTGCTGAGAAATTCCATTTCCTTGTCCCAATCAGCTTTTGCAGCTGCGATTTCAGATGTGTATGCTGACTTGTAACCTGCTTTACGAAGTTCATCGCCGAGTGCGATAATACCGAGTTTCGCATCAGCAACCATTTTTGTTGAGTCGAGCTTATATGCATCAAAACGAGATGTGTTGATTGTAACCATCTTAACGTCGTCTTTGAAAAGTGACTTTGAAGCAGTTGTAAAGTCGGAGAAACGAGTACCGATACCGATTACAACGTCTGCATCCTTTGCAATCACGTTACCTGATGAGTTACCCGTAACACCGAGTCCGCCAAGGTTATATTTATCAGAAGAAAGACAAGCTGTTTTGCCGCTCTGTGTTTCTGCAAACGGAATATTGAACTCTGCACAGAATTTTTCGAGAGCCTCACCCGCTTCTGAATAACGAACACCGCCACCACAGATTACGAGTGGCTTTTTAGCATTCTTAACTACAGCCAAAACGTCTTCTAATTCTTCACAAGCAACAGGCATACGGACAATTTTATGTACTCGTTTTGCGAAGAAACTATCGGGATAATCATAGCTTTCGCCCTCAACGTCCTGACAAAGACAAATTGCAACTGCACCTGTGTCGGCAGTATCAGTAAGCACTCGCATTGCGTTAATCATTGCAGACATAAGTTGTTCAGGACGCTGAATTCTGTCCCAATAACGAGTTACTGCTTTGTAAGCATCATTTGTGGTTGTCGCAAGTGAATTCACCTGCTCAAACTGTTGAAGCACGGGGTCGGGCTGACGGGTTGAGAACGTGTCAGCAGGGAATAAAAGAAGTGGCACGTTGTTAACCGTTGCAGTAGCCGCCGCAGTAATCATATTCGCAGCACCTGGGCCGATTGAAGATGCACAAGCAATAATTTTTCTTCTGTTGTTCATCTTTGCAAAGGCAGTTGCAACGTGTGCCATACCCTGCTCATTCTTGCCCTGATATACTTTGAGTCCACCCTTGTCAGAATCAAGTGCTTCACCAAGACCGAGAACAATACCGTGACCGAAAACCGTGAAAATTCCGTCAACGATTTTTGTTTCAACACCGTCAAAGGACACGTACTGATTATCAAGGAACTTAACAAGTGCCTGAGCCATTGTCATTTTTGCCATAATTTCATCTCCTTATATATCGAGAAGCCATTTATGCTTCGGGTCGTCAATTCTTGTTTTAATCCAAGGGTCATTTTCTAAATGTCTAATCATCCACACGTAGCACATTGAGTACCCTGGTGCCGCCACCTGCTGATGAGTTTTCATCGGTGTGATGCAAAGAACACCCTGGTCTTCAACCTTATAGCAGTCATCACCGTTGAAGCCTACACCAAAGCCCTGTGGTTTATCAAATTCATAGTAATAAACCTCAGGCTGTGGGTGATAATGCGGTGGGTAGCTTGACCAACAACCAGGTTTGTGAATTACCTCACCTAAAACCATATTTGAATATGGTGCATTTTCATAATCAAATAATGTAAGAACTTGTCTGTGTGCTGTACCGTTCCATTGGTCCTTGCCGAATTCCTGCAAAATCACGTTTTCGGGACTGTACCAGACATAACCGAAATCGTTAGCGTTATCAGTCTGCTGAATGAGAATTCTTGAGTCTGCCTTTGCAGTAACCGTTACCTCGTTATTTCTTGAGAAATGAACACAGTACGGTCTGTCGATAAACTGATTTTCTCTTTTTGCGTTTTCAGTTTTACCGTCAAACGAGTACTCAACCTCACCCGACAAGAGAAGTATTGCAGTTTCGTTGTTTTCGTCAACGATTGTGAAACTCTCCCCTGCCTTTAACACCTTTGTTTTGATGTTCATGAGCATATCGGCATTTTTGCCATTCATTTCACAAAGGATTTTTTCGTTGTTTTCGTTAAATTTTGGATTTTCGTACATATAATCACCTGTTTTTATTTCACCGATTTTTATTTCACGGCGGGAGCAAGCCCCCGCCCTACAGTTTATTAAGCACGAGCTATCATTTCGCCATATTCTTCTTTTTCTTTTTTGATAAACTCTTTCACTGCATCAACTGATGGCATATCCTGTGAACAAGCGTGAGATGCAACGAGCATAGCCGCTGATGCTGAACCGAATTCAAGTGCATCAATAATTTCCCAACCTTCAAAAATACCGTAAAGGAATGCGCTGGCATATCCGTCACCGCCACCGAAGGACTTGAGAAGTTTTACAGGGAATGGCTTGATTGAATAGCTTTCACCGTCATTTGTATAAGCAGTTGAGCCCTCTTTACCGTGCTTGATAATTACGATTTTAGCATTCTGTGAATGCCAATATGCCGCAGTTTCTTTGTCAGTCATATTTGGCTTGATGAACTTCTCTGTAAGGTCATATTCTTCACGAGAGCCGAGAATAATATCAGCTTCACGGGCAACTGAAGAATAGTAGATTGCGATTTCATCACTATTTTTCCAGTTATATGCACGGTAGTCAATATCAAAGATAATCGGCACACCGTTTTTCTTTGCAAGTGCTACTGCTTTAAGCGCCGCTTCTCTTGACGGACTTTCAGCAAGCGCAGTACCTGAAATCAATATTGCTTTTGCGCGGTTAATATAATCTTCATCAATATCTTCAACGTCTAATTTAAGGTCAGCCGCTTCATTACGGTACATAACGATTGAGCTTTCTGTTTCTGACTTGATTTCAGTAAATGTGAGACCGATTTTTTCACCGTTCTGACAACGCTTGATATGAGAAGTATCAATACCCTCGTTTGCAAAATAGTCTGTAACAAACGTGCCAAGCTGGTCATCGGAAACACGAGCAAAGAAACCGCATTTTTTACCGAGACGAGCAAGACCAACTGCAATATTTGCAGGAGAACCGCCCAAATATCTCTTGAACGTTGTACTCTCGTTAAGCGGACAATAATAGTCAACGGGATTCAAGTCAACTGCAACTCTGCCTAACAGAATTAAATCAAATTCCTTGTTATTATCAAATTCAATATATTTCATAATTACAACTCCTTAATTATTCATAAAGCTGAAAACTTTAATATGTCTTTTTACATTTTCATATACACCGATTACTTCCTGACGGCTCAGTTCAAAATAGTTCGCCTTTTCAATTGGTTTGCAATAATCAAGAGCGTATTTTGCCAGATTGTCAAAACTTGCGGTGGCAATATTTACTTTTCGTACACCTAACATTATTGCCTGTTGGAACATTTCGTCAGTAATCCCCGTACCTCCGTGAAGCACCAGCGGAGTTTCCACCATTTTGTTGATATCGTCAAGCACGTCGAAGCGAAGATTGGGAAGTACGGGATAATTTCCGTGAGCATTACCGATTGCAACAGCCAACGCGTCAACACCCGTTTCATCACAGAAAAGTTTCGCATCGTCGGGGTTTGTGCAAAGAATTTCGTGAGCTTTTCCGTCACCCTCGTTACCGCCGACAACACCCAATTCCGCCTCAACGGTAGCGCCGTATTTATCCGCCATCTCTCTGACTTGTTTTACTGCCTTGATATTTTCTTCTAATGGCAATGTTGAGCCATCAAACATTACGGAAGTGAAGCCCATTTCAAGAGCTTTTTTCACAGTTTCAATTCTCAGACCGTGGTCAAGATGAACTGCTATATCCACTTTTGAGTTTTTAGCAGCAGAGAGCATCATAGGTCCCATAAGCTCAAGTGGAGAGTTTTTAAGTCTGCATTCAGCAATCTGTAAAATTATAGGTGTGTTGAGTTCTTCCGCAGCCGCAACTGCACCCATAACCATCTCCATATTGCCCACGCTGAAAGCACCAACGGCAATATTGTTTTTCTCGGCATTTTCGAGGAGTTTTTTCATTGGAACCAACGCCAAAACAACCCACTCCAATCCATTTTATTATAATCAATTTATTGTACCACTTTATGCTTGTAAAATCAATGTTTTACAAGGAGTTTGGATATAAAAAATACCCTTAAAAAACTGTGCAAAAACACAATAAAAAAACAGTCTGTCAACCACTTTGTCGACAGACTGTTGATATTTTATTTGTAGTAACCGCTGAGATTTGTGACTAAAATTTAAGAAGCGGTTACATTTTACTTTACTATTTTAAACTTCCACATAACGAATGCGCCGAGAACTGAAACAACGATACCCGGGAAAAGCAACGTACTTGCGCCCATTGTCGGAGCAAAGAAAAGAATGAGAATCATTACCAAAATCGGAACGATTGAAATCTTCCAATACTTCAAGAAGTATCCTGCACCCAAAGCACCGAAAAGAGCAGGAAGAACCTGTGCAAAAGCAGGTTTTAAAAGCTCGTTGTTTGTGAAGTCATCAAGGAAAGGTCTGAAAACGAGAACGCCGATTGCCATAATGATTGTTGTAACAATTGAAGACGTTGCAATAGCAATCGTTGAAATTACTTCACCTTCTTCTGAATTCGCCTTAACCTTTGCGCCTTCCATAGCGCTGATAGCGCAAGGGAGTTTCAGGTTTGTAATATTACCTGTAACGAATGAGAGATATGTACCGCCTGCACCAAGCATTGGTGTGTAGAACAAAACTTCAACTACTGAAAGCGACCAGTAAAGCGGCATAAGTTTTAAAAGACCCGCCATAACGCCGCTTGCCGCAGGCCACACGTTAAGATACAAGCAAATGCCGAGTGGGAACGTCAAAAGAGCACAGAGGGCAGTAATACTTGAAATTCGTCCCCAAGTATGAACACGGTCAAAATATGATTTTTCTGTTTTCTTCATAATTAACCCCTCCATTCCATTTCAGCAATTTCTATCGGTAATGCGCCATATACGATAACTGCAACCACCATTGCAACAATCATACCGATTGGCATTACAAACGGTTCAAGCCAAGTCAACTTAAACTTTTTAGCGATAATTTCAATCACCAATGACACTACGACAGCCACCACTAACGTAATAACGGAAAGCACACCCGCACCGTCGCCGAAAATATCTTCTTTACCTGCGCCTGCAATTGCACGGGCAATAAAAGCACCGATAAGACCGATAAATACAGCAGGTGTTAAAAGGTCAATAAATCCTGCAATACCGCCTGATTTCTTTTCTTTCTTTTCTGTTGAGTCTTCGCCGTTTTCTTCTTTTTTGCCCATACTCATAAACTTTTTATGTAATGGTTTTGCAAGGAACGGAAGTAAAACAAGTGAGAAACAAATGCCAAGAGTCATAACCCACGCAATACCTGCAAAAACGGCAGGGTCCGTAACCTCAACGGCCGTACCGCCAACGTGTCCGAGACCTTCCATAGCATTTTCAGCAGCAGTTGTTTCATACATAAGGTTACCGATAACTGAAAGTCTTACCCAAGGAATTACAAGACCCAATGACGGAGCAAGAGCAATTACGGTTGCGAGAATTGACAACGCAGAAGGAATTGTAAATAACGCACTTGACGTTATTGCGTTGCGTATTTTTTTCTTATCCAAGCCCAAAGCCTTACCTTGCTTCATTGCTTTTACAAGGAAGAAAACTGACTGAGCAAGAACGAATGCTACAACGCCCAGCGCAGCGGCAAGGATAACAGGACTTGTTCTGAAATCTTGAAAATTCAAAGAAATCACTCCTATTTATTCATAA
>JAZQYK010000035.1:0-19522 GCA_045633505.1 Candidatus Fimenecus sp.
CTTCAATACGGACACCTGACGCCGCAAGGTTTAATGCAATATCGTCTGCAAGATTTGTGATTTTACTAATTTTAACACCTGCGGCAGGCTGAATTTCATATCTTGTAACAGACGGACCTTGCGAAATACCAACAATCTTGGTTTCAACACCAAAACTACGCAATGTATTCGTAAGTTTTTCAGCATTCATTTTACGTTCAGCTTCAAAGTTTGCCGCGTTAGAGTTTTTCGGAAGGTTCAAGCATTCGATTGAAGGCAAAATATACGGTTTTTCAACCTCTTTATCCCAATCGTCGTCTTCATCAGTTTCTGTTTCAGTTATATTTTCCTGAACAGCCTCGTCTTCAACAACGTTTTTCTTAATAATGTCATCGAGATTTATGACCTTTTCAGGTTCAGAAGATACTTCTGCTTCCTTTGAAGATAAATCAATATTTTTACCCTTAACATCAGAAAAACTCATTAAATCGTTATCAATTTCAGAAATTTCTTCAACTTCTTCATCAAATAAAGGTATAATTTCCGGCTCAACTTCAGGTTCAGGTCCTAAATCTACATCAGGATTGAAATTTTTCTTGCGTTCTGCTTTTTCTTCGTTGTATTGCTCAATTTTTTCACCATATTCAGCAATCTTTTCTCCCGTAACCTCGCCTATCTTCTTAACGGGTTTGGAAATACCACTAAAAAGTTTTAAAAGAGTAAGATTAGACGTAATCATTATCAAAACGAAGAGTAAAATAAAAGCAATTACAAATGCGGCAACTTTACTGCTACCCGTAAGCAACAAAATCAAACCGCCAAAAAACGCGCCGAACACACCACTGCCAAGCATATTGCCGTCAATATGATAAGTATTATAAGCGTCTTTAATCGCAACAAAAAATTCTGTTTCTGCATCACAAACACAAATGTGCCAGATACTACAGCATACGGTAATAATCAACGTTACCTCAATAAGCTTTGTTGTAAATTTTCCATCAGTTTTATCTAAAGTTAAGAATATTGCAACTACGAAAAGCAGCAAAGGGAAAACAAACGTGAAAAATCCAAACATACCAAACAGAAACGTTCTTAATAACCCCCACAAGCCGCCTGCATCAATGATTGCAAGACACAAGAAAAATATAGCAACCGCAAATAAAATGATTGCAGTAAACTGTCTATTCATTGAATAGCTTTTCTTTTGAGGTGTTTGTTTTTTAGTTTTAGAATTAGTCTTTTTACTTCTTTGATTTGCCATCAGTGTATCTCCATTTTAAAGTCCTAAAATACTTGCAACGATTGTAATTGTACCAATTACAAAGCAATAAAATCCAAAATATTTCCACATATCTTTTTTGAGTATCCATTGCAAAAGTTTGATACAAGCAACACCAACAACAGCGGCAACGATAATGCCAATAATTGTTGGTAAAAATTCAAACTCCGCATTCATTTCTACTGCATCTTTCAGTTCAACCACGTTGGCAACGAGGATAGCAGGAATACCAAGAATAAAGGAATATTCAACCATTGTTTCCTTTGATACACCGCAAATCATACCTGTCGAAATTGTTGACCCTGAACGCGAGATACCCGGAAAACCTGCCGCAAAAGCCTGTGCTAAACCTATTGCAAAAGAATCTTTTGTACTTACGTCTTTTCTTAAATCTTTTTTCTTACCTATGTACGTTGACGTAAGCAATAAAACGCCCGTTGCTATAAAGCAAAAACCTTCAAGTAGAATGCTGTCATCTTCAGAAAAGCCACCAAGTACATCCATAAGTTTCATATCATTACCAACAGGAAGTAACAATAAAAGCAACGGAACACAAGAAAAGACAAACATAACCAACATTTTCTTCTTGCCTTCAAGTGCGGAAAACTTGAATTTTCCTGTAAAAATAACTTTCAATAAATCAATCGCTTCAAGTATCAACTCAAAAATTGTTTTATAAAAAACAACGAAAACAGCTATGAGTGTTCCTAAATGTAAAAGAACCGAAAAAAGTAACGAACCTTCACCGCTAACACCTAAAAAATGTTGAAATAGTGACAAGTGACCGCTACTGGAAATAGGTAAAAATTCAGTAACACCTTGAACAATACCAAGAATAATAGCTTCTAAAACTGACATTAAATCATCTCCACATTAAAAATAGTAAATTATATGCACAAGTCTGTTATTATACAATAATACCCAAATATTGTATCACAATTAATTTTCAATATCAATATTTTGTTAAAAATTACTTTAATAAAAGATTATTATATATTGACAAATTTATAACAATATAATAGAATAATAAAAGATTGTTAAAAAAATGAAAAAGTCCAAGGAGTGATTCAAAATGGGAATGACAATCGGTCAAAAACTTATTAAGTCTCACCTTGTCAGCGGTGATATGACACCCGGCAGTGAGGTTGGTCTTAAAATAGACCAAACGTTGACTCAGGATGCTACAGGTACAATGGCTTATCTTGAACTTGAAGCCATGGGTATCGAACAAGTAAAAACTGAACTTTCAGTTGCTTATATTGACCACAACACGTTACAAACAGGCTTTGAAAATGCTGATGACCACAGATTCATTCAAAGCGTTGCTAAAAAACGCGGTATTCGTTTCTCAAGACCCGGTAACGGTATCTGCCATCAGGTTCATCTCGAACGTTTTGGTAAACCGGGCAAAACATTGATTGGTTCTGATAGCCACACACCAACCGGCGGTGGTATCGGTATGCTTGCAATGGGTGCAGGCGGTCTTGACGTTGCCGTTGCTATGGGCGGCGGTACATATTATATCACAATGCCAAAAATGGTAAGAGTTAATCTCACGGGAAAGCTCAGCCCTTGGGTTGCCGCAAAAGACGTAATCCTTGAAGTTCTTCGTATTATGACTGTTAAGGGTGGCGTTGGTAAGATTATCGAATACGGCGGTGAAGGTGTAGCTACACTTTCTGTTCCTGAAAGAGCAACAATTACTAATATGGGTGCTGAGCTCGGTGCAACAACATCCGTGTTCCCTTCTGATGATATTACAAAATCTTTCTTAAAGGCACAAGGCCGTGAGGAAGATTGGATTGAGCTTAAAGCTGACGACGATGCAGTATATGATGAAATTATTGATATAAATTTGTCAGAATTAGCCCCTATGGCTGCATGTCCACACATGCCTGACAGAGTTAAATCTGTTACAGAAATCGGCAAAATCAAAGTTGACCAGGTTTGTATCGGTTCATGTACAAACTCATCACTTCTTGATATGATGAAGGTTGCCGCTATACTTAAAGGCAACACAGTCCACCCTGCTGTCAGCCTTTCAATCGCACCAGGTTCAAAACAGGTTCTTAATATGATTTCACAGAATGGTGCTCTTGCAGATATGATTGATGCAGGTGCTCGTATTCTTGAAAGCGCTTGCGGTCCATGTATCGGTATGGGTCAGTCACCAAATTCAGCAGGTGTTTCACTTCGTACCTTCAACAGAAACTTTGAAGGCCGTTCAGGTACTGCTGATGCAGGTATTTATCTTGTCAGTCCTGAAGTTGCCGCAGCATCTGCGCTTACAGGCTATCTTACAGACCCACGTGATTTAGGTGAATTCCCTGAAATTGTACTTCCTGAAGAATTTATCATTAATGATAATATGGTTGCAATGCCTGCAACATCTGAAGAAGCAAAAGACGTTGAGGTTATGTACGGTCCAAATATCAAGCCTTTCCCAACTTGTGAGCCAATGAGCGATGATATTGATGCTAAAGCAGTTCTTAAAGTTGGTGACGATATTACAACTGACCATATTATGCCTGCAGGAGCAAAAATTCTTCCTTATCGTTCAAATATACCTTTCCTTTCACAATATTGCTTCGGTGTTTGTGATAAAACATTCCCAGAAAGAATTAAAGCTGAAGGAAAAGGTATTGTAATCGGCGGTGCAAACTACGGTCAGGGTTCATCTCGTGAACACGCAGCACTTGTACCACTCTACCTTGGAGTTAAGGCTGTTGTTACAAAATCATTTGCCCGTATTCACTGTGCAAACCTTATCAATGCAGGTATTCTCCCTCTTACATTCGCAAATGCTGATGACTATGATAAGATTTCTCAAGGTGATGAATTAAGCCTTAAAGGTATTAAAAATTCTATTGTAAACAATGAACCTGCAATTCTTGTAAACCTTACTAAAAACGAAGAATATGCTATCAATTATGACCTTTCACAGCGTCAAAAAGACATTATTCTTGCAGGTGGTCTTCTTAACTACACAAAAGAATCATTTTAAGGAGTTTTAAATATGGAAAATCAAATTAAAGAGGCTCTTGCAAAGTACGAAGCTCTTATCAGAGAACAACTTGCAAGAAACGAAAAAATCAAGTCACAGAAAGAATTTGTAGATTTTGAAAAGCTCGATAAAATCATTATTGGTGTTTGCGGCGGTGACGGTATCGGTCCGATTATCACAAAGGAATCTGCAAGAGTTCTTGAATATATGCTTGCTGACGACGTTAAAGCAGGTAAAATCGAATTTAAGGTAATCGACGGTCTAACGATTGAAAACCGTGTTGCAGTAATGAAAGCGATTCCTGACGACGTTCTTGCTGAACTTAAGGAATGTCACGTTATCCTTAAAGGACCGACAACTACTCCACAGGCAGGCGACCCATGGCCAAACATTGAAAGCGCAAACGTTGCAATGAGAAAAGAACTTGACCTTTTTGCAAACGTTCGTCCCGTTAAGGTTGCTGACCAGGGTATCGACTGGACATTCTTCCGTGAAAATACAGAGGGTGCTTATGCAGTAGGTTCAAAGGGCGTTAACGTTACTGAAGACTTGGCAATGGACTTTGTTGTTACAACAAGTGAAGGTTCGGAAAGAATTGCCCGTATGGCTTATGACTATGCAAAGCGCAACGGCAAAGAAAGAGTTTCAATCATCAATAAAGCAAACGTTATTAAGACAACAGACGGCAAATTCTTGAGAATTTGTAAGGAAGTTGGTAAGGAATATCCTGAAATCATTACTGATGAATGGTACGTTGATATCACAACAGCTAAACTTATCGACGAAAAGAGAAGAAAAGATTTCAAGGTATTTGTTCTTCCAAATCTTTACGGTGATATTATTACTGACGAAGCTGCTGAATTCCAAGGCGGTGTGGGAACTGCCGGTAGTGCAAACCTCGGTAAGAGATATGCAATGTTTGAAGCAATTCACGGTTCTGCACCTCGTATGATTCGTGAAGGAAGAGGTCAGTACGCTGACCCTTGCTCAATGCTTCGTGCGACAGTTATGCTTCTTTCACATATCGGCAAACAAAAAGAAGCTGATTTACTTGAAAGAGCGCTTGATATTTGTATGTTTGAAGAAAAGAAACTTACAATTACAGGCCGCGACAACGGTGCAACGTGCAGTGACTTCGGTGACTATGTAATGGAAACTGTTAAAAAGCTTTCATAAGGAGAAAATATTATGAGTAGAAATGATGGCGTATCAATTTCTGTCATTAAACGACTCCCCCGCTACTACAGATTTTTAGGTGAACTTAAAGAAAACGGTGTAGTTAGAATTTCATCTAAAGATTTATCAGAAAAAATGGGCTTTACTGCATCACAAATCCGTCAGGACTTAAACTGTTTCGGCGGCTTTGGTCAGCAAGGATACGGTTACAACATTGAAAGCCTTTATAATGAAATCGGCAATATCCTTGGTGTAAACAGTAAAAGAAAAGCCATTTTGATTGGTGCGGGTAATCTTGGCAAGGCTGTTGCTTTGCATATGTCCTTTGAGCAACGCGGATTTAACGTAATTGGCGTTTTCGACCGCAACAAAGCACTTTCAGGACAAATGCTTCGTGGTCTTCCAATAAGACACACTGACGGACTCTTTGACTTCTGCAAGGACAACTCCCCTACTGTTGCCGTTCTTTGTATTCCAAGTACAGCCGCTAAAGAATTAGCACCGCAACTTGTTGAGCTTGGAATTAAAGGTTTTTGGAATTTCAGTCATTATGACATTTCAAAAGATTATCCAAACGTTGCAGTAGAAAATGTTCATTTAAGTGACAGTTTAATGACGTTAAGTTACCACGTAAGTAATTTAGATTAAATTAAAAGATGCTATGTAGTTTTACATAGCATCTTTTTTAATCCTTTGATTTATAATATAATTTACAATGGCAATACCCTTCAAATTCAGGGTCGGCAATTTGCCGTTTAAATTCTTCGCAAATACATTTATATTCAGGAAGTTTTTGCAATCTGCAAGGGCAATAGCCATCTTTTCTTTTAAGTCCTTCTTTGATTTTGTCAACCAATTCTTTATTCTCATTAAGTCTTACTGCCATAGCACTCACCTCTTAATATCTAAAAAAAATAACAATAACCCGAAGTTTCGCACCTCGGGTTATTAAATTTGTTCAAATCAATAGTTATTTGCTTTTTCCATGAAGTATGCCTGCGGATGAGCACATACAGGGCAAACCTCAGGTGCTTTTTTACCGATGTGGATATGACCGCAGTTTGAGCAAATCCAGACAATATCATTATCCTTTGAGAACACTACACCACCGTCAACGTTAGCGAGCAATTTCTTGTATCTTTCTTCGTGTTCTTTTTCGATTGCGCCAACCATTTCAAAGAGTGCGGCAATACGGTCAAAACCTTCTTCCTTTGCTACCTTTGCAAATTCAGCGTACATTTCTGTCCACTCATAGTTTTCACCTTCAGCGGCATCCTTAAGATTTTCCATAGTAGTTGGAATTCCGCCGTCATGAAGAAGTTTGAACCAAATCTTTGCGTGTTCTTTTTCGTTGTTAGCAGTTTCCTCGAAAATCTGTGCTATCTGAACATATCCATCCTTCTTAGCTTTAGATGCATAATAAGTGTATTTATTTCTTGCCTGTGACTCCCCTGCAAACGCAGTCATAAGATTTGCTTCTGTTCTTGAACCTTTAAGTTCCATATTTATCACTCCTATTTTTTTATTATATTTATTTTACCATAATTTTGAAAAAATACAACTAGTGTGGAAAAATTTTTTAATTTGTGTTATTATACAATCCGAGGTGAAAATATGGGAAGAATATTTATTGAACCAATTGGATACATAGAAAACGATTATATGGAAAAATTTGGAATTCCAAGACAAAGCGGATTATCTGAATCTGTAATTTCAAAAGTTGTGTTTGATGGAGATTACAAGGACCCGAATTATTTTAAAGATATTCAAGAATTTTCGCACATTTGGCTAATATGGTACTTTTCTGAAGTTGATAAAAAGAAAATTAAACCCACGGTACGACCGCCAAAACTCGGAGGGAATAAAAGAGTCGGTGTATTTGCAAGTCGCTCTCCTTTCAGACCGAATCGAATAGGTATATCTTGTGTAAAGTTGATAAAGGTTGATTTTGGTTATAAAAAGACTATACTTTATGTAACCGGGGCTGACTTAATGAACGGGACTCCAATTATAGACGTTAAACCGTATTTGCCATATACCGACAGTCATCCCGACGCTTCAAACGGATTTGCTTTGGATGACACAAACGGATTACTTGACGTTAAATGCAGTGACGAGCTTCTGTATAAGCTTCCATTCGATATTGTTGACGGATTATTTGAAACTTTGAAGCACGACCCAAGACCTTCTTATCAAAATGACAAAGAACGCGTTTACGGTATGAATTATGGAGATATGCAAATCAAATTTACAGTTGACGGCAATATATTAACAATTATTGATATTGAATAAAAAACATACACAAAACTAAAAGGACTTCAATTAGCACGCTAAATTGAAGTCCTTTAAATGTTTTTATATAATTATTATTTATCATCTTTCAAATACTTTTGCATCAGGTGTTTGCCAATCATACAGCGTTTTCTGACAAGAGGTTCAGAAATATTCAACATTTTACTGATTTGAGAACCGGATAATTCAAAATAATATTTTAGATAGCAAATATATCTATACTCTTCGGGCAAAATATCAAAAGCATCTTTTAATAGAATTTCATCGCATACATCGAAGTCATCAACTGAAAGATTATAAAAATCTTCAACGTCATAATCAACAACGTAATTCAAATGTTTTTTCTCTTTGCGATAAATATCAATTGCCATACATTTCGCAACTACTCTAACATAATTCCACAGTTTTTTATCAGTAAAGTCATGTGTAATGTTATGAAATTCTTTTGCAAAATATAAAAGTACTTCGTGAGCACAATCCTCGGCAGCTTCTTTTGTGTGTAAATGCTCTTTTGAAATGTAATATACAGTATTATAAAATTTTTTATAGAATTCTTCAAATAAAAATTTGTCTTCAGGATTTTGAAGAACCGCAAAACACATAAAAAGCATAAACTCAACCCCTAATACCACAAATTATACCTTATTGCGACAAATAAAGCAATACACAAATCATTAAAATTATAAATCAATCTTTCTGTCCTTAAAATAATACTCTTTATCGTGGTCGTTAATTTCTCGAAGCACTTTGCAAGGATTGCCGACTGCAACAACGTTTGCAGGAACATCTTTAGTTACAACGCTACCTGCACCAACTACTGTGTTATCGCCAATGGTGACACCAGGCAATACAATTACTCCCGCACCAAGCCAACAGTTTTTACCGATATGAACAGGCATATTATACTGATATGCAAGAGGTCTGAGTTCGGGCAATATCGGGTGTCCTGCCGTCGCAAGTACAACGTTAGGTCCGAGCATTGTGTTATCTCCAACATAGATATGTGTATCATCAACCAGTGTAAGATTAAAGTTAGCATAAACGCCTTTGCCGAAGTGAACGTGCTTTCCACCCCAATTTGCGTGTAAAGGCGGTTCGATATAACAATCTTCACCTATTTCAGCAAACATATTTTTAAGCATTTCTGCTCGTTTTGCTTGCTCTAACGGTCTTGTAGCATTAAAATCATACAGTTTTTCAACAAAGGTAAGCTGTTCTGCTACCAAATCTTCATCAGCCGACAAATATAAATCTCCACTATGCATTGTTTCACGAATATTCATATTACACCTACTCTAAAATAAAGTTTTTACAATCACTAATAATTTTAAATTTTCTAAACGTTTTTTCTCTTGATTTAACCTTGAATTCTTTCAATGAAACGTTTTCAGCGTGTCTGACAAATATCCCGTAAGCATTTATATTTCTGAAACGATTACACTCGGGATATTCTTTTTCCTGTTCAGGTATTTTAAACCTTAAATCAAAATAATCTTTACCTTCTGAATATTTCAAATTAAAATTCAGCAATCTAACGTTTTCAATCTTTTGATTGGGTATGCCCATAATCATAACTGGAATCTCAATATTTTCAGCCTTAACGTTTTTAATTGTAATACCTGAAATTGTTCCTTTGCCATCGAGCTCCGCTTTATTATCTCCATTGCGGTTACACAGTCTAATAAAAACAGGACAAGCCATAGAATTCATATCAATATTCTTAACGTTTATATTGCTGATTTTTGCTCCGTCACAAGATTCAACTGAAATACCGCTAACACCTGACGGATAAATATCGGTTAAATAGAATTTACAATTTTCAACTGTAACATCACTGATATCTAAAGAAGTTTCCGTGCCGATTTTAAAAGAGTTAGTACAGGAAATTACCTCGCAATCGTGGATATAGATATTACTCATACCACGTTTACTTGAAATATCAAGGTTATTTTTCAACCTCAAACCATCATTCCCTGATGTAGTAATACTCATATTGTTTTTAAGAACAATACCGTCATCAGCAGTTGAAATAAAGCAGTTTTTTATCACTACATTTGAAGTGCCGCAAATATCAATTCCGTCACTATTAGCAATATGACGGTTATTATTTATAATAACGTTTGAAATATTAACGTCGTTTGAGGTGTTTACGTTAACAGTCCACATTGCCGAATTTTCAAGAATTAAATTGTAAAGTTTGATTTTGTTGCAATTTGTAAACAACATCAAAAAACCGTATTTGCTATTATGAGGAAATCTTATTCTTTTTCTGTACTCCTGACGTAAATCCCAAACATCAAGTGTTTTTTCAAAAGGCTCTGTCTTAGGAGGTAAATATGGCGCCAATGAAAAGAAGTTGCCTTCACCACAGATTTTTCCGGGACCCACGACAGCAATATTTTCACAATTTTTTGCACATATCAAGGCGTTTTCAGTAAACTCATCTGCATTATGCAATGCAATTATGGAAGAATTTTTTGCTATATACAGTACAACGTTACTCTGTAAATATACCGTGCCGCTATGATAAGCTCCGCCATCTACGACAACAATACCGCCGCCGCTTTTACTGCAATGTAATATTGCTTCGTTTATACAAACTGCGTTATTAAAATTACAGTCTTCCGATTTAGCGCCGAAATCACGAATAAACACTGCATTTTCCATTGGAATTTGCAAATTTTCGTTTATGTATTTTGAATATGGAATATTTTCAAAAAAATCACCTTCATATATTTCTGAAAATATTTCACCATTATATATCTTAAAATCTTTTTGAAACTTTGGAAAAAAAGAAAAAATATGATTTAACAACCGTGACAAAACGTTCACCTCTCAAATATAATACCACAATAAAATTAAAAATTAAAGATTTATATAGAATTATTTATTTAAAAACTCATATTCTATTATGAAATAAATTTTTAACTGAGGTGATTTTATGTGCGGTATCGCAGGTGAAGTGAATTTTTCTAAATCTGTAATTAAAAATAAAGATTCTTTTCTGAAAATGCAAAGCGTTTTAGCGCCACGCGGTCCTGACCAAAACGGGATTTTTATAAACGAAAAAGCAGCGTTGATACACTCAAGACTTTGTGTTATAGATATTGAAAACGGAATTCAACCAATGACAGCTAAATATGGTGATAACGAATATACGCTGGTATATAACGGAGAATTATATAATACTGATGAAATTCGTGACGAGCTCTTGCTTTGCGGACATAAATTTATAGGTCATTCCGATACGGAAGTATTGTTAAAAGCATACGTTCAATGGAAAGAAGACTGTGTCAATAAATTTAACGGCATTTTTGCTTTTGCTTTATGGGATGATTCGCAACAACGATTATTTTTTGCTCGTGACAGAATTGGTGTAAAGCCATTCTTTTATACTGTTGAAAATAATTCTTTTATTTTCGGCTCAGAGATAAAAGCGGTCCTTGCACACAAATATGTGCAACCGATAATAGACGAAAGCTCAATAGCAGAAATAATGTTTATCGGTCCTGGAAGAACGCCTGGAAATGCCGTGTATAAAAACATATTTGAATTAAAACCTGCGTGCTACGGAATTTATAACGCCAGCGGCATTAAAATCAATAAATATTGGACATTAAAAGACCGTGAACATACTGACAGTTTTGAAGAAACCGTTGAAAAAGTTCGCGAGTTGATTACTGATTCAATTACGCGGCAATTAGTGTCAGACGTACCCGTAGGAACTTTTTTATCGGGCGGACTTGATTCAAGTATTATATCGTCAATTGCAAGTAAATACTTTAAAAGCAAAAATAAGCAATTAAAAACGTTTTCCGTCACTTATGAAGACAACGACAAATATTTTAAATCAAGCAAATTTCAGCCAAACAGCGACACTGAATTTATAAAAAAGATGGTAGATTATCTCGATTGTGAGCACCACTTAATTACACTCAACAATAAAGACCTCGTAAATGCTTTATTTGATTCGGTGGATGCCAGAGATTTGCCCGGAATGGCTGATGTTGATTCCTCGCTTCTTTTGTTCTGTAAAGAAATCAAAAAGTATTGTACGGTGGCGTTATCGGGTGAATGTGCCGATGAAATTTTCGGTGGTTACCCTTGGTATCGCGATAAAGAAATCCGCGCAATAAACGGTTTCCCTTGGGCACAGTCAACACAATACAGAAAGTCTTTTCTTAAAGATGACGTAAAAATCCAAGACGCTGAAGACTATGTATATTCCAGATATAAAGACACATTGATAAACACGTCAAAGTTGAGTGGTATTTCCCCTCTTGAATCAAGAATGAAAGAGATGATGAAATTAAATCTCGATTGGTTTATGCAGACACTTCTTGACAGAAAAGACAGAATGAGTATGTACAACGCACTAGAAGTCCGAGTCCCTTTCTGTGATTATCGAATTGCTGAATATTTATATTCTGTACCGTGGGAATACAAAGAATACAATTATTACGAGAAAGGTCTGCTCAGAAAAGCAGTAGAAGGAATATTACCTGAAGAAGTACTTTGGAGAAAGAAAAGTCCTTATCCTAAAACACACAATCCTGAATATTTAGATTTGGTAAAAAATTTGTTAAAAGAAATTATTGAAGATAACAATTCTCCAATATTAACCTTCATAAAAAAATCTGAACTCGAAAAACTTTTACAAACGGAAAACAGCACTCCTTGGTACGGTCAGTTAATGACTACTCCGCAAACAATAGCATATTTCTTGCAAATAAACTATTGGCTCAAAAAATATAAAATTATTATAAAATAAAGGATGATTTAAATGAAAAAAAGCGATTTAAAAAAAGTTGCACTTGTAGGCACTGGATTTGTTGGTATGAGCTTTGCTTATGCACTTCTTAATAGCGGTGAATGTGACCAACTTGTGCTTATAGATATCAATAAAGATAAAGCCTCCGGCGAAGCTATGGACTTAAACCACGGACTCCCCTTTGCAAAAAGAAATATGCTGATTTTTGCAGGTGATTACAACGACTGTCACGATGCCGACGTCGTTGTTATTGCTGCGGGTGTAAATCAAAAAGAGGGCGAAGACAGAATATCTCTTCTTAATCGTAATTATGAAGTGTTTAAATCCATTATCACTCCTGTTATCGAAAGTGGTTTTAACGGCATATTCCTCGTTGCTACCAACCCTGTTGATATAATGACAAAAATAACTTTGGATTTGTCGGGTTTTGACTCCAGACGTGTTATTGGCAGTGGCACGACTCTTGATACTGCAAGACTTCGCTATTTGCTCGGTGAATATTTTTCAATTGACCCGAGAAACGTACACGCTTACGTGATTGGTGAACACGGTGACAGCGAGATTGTACCTTGGTCGCAGGCATATATCACAACGAAAAGAGTTTACGATATTGTTGATACGTCCAACGGGAAATATCAATTCGATGACCTGTATAAAATCGGTAAAAACGTAACTTGCGCAGCGCAAGAAATCATCAAAGCCAAATCAGCAACTTATTATGGCATCGGAATGGCACTTGTAAGAATAGTTCGTGCAATATTCGGTGATGAAAAAAGCGCTTTAACTGTTTCGGTAATGCTAAACGGACAATACGGCATTGAAGATGTTTATGCAGGATTACCTGCAATCATCGGCAGAGAAGGTGTTGAAGACATTATTGTACTTGACCTTAAAGAAAATGAAAGAACAGCTTTTATTGAATCCTGTAAATTTCTTAAAGAAACCGCAGAAAAAATTAAATAAAATCAAAAATCGTCTTAATAGAATGAGCAACTATTAAGACGATTCTTTATATGTTTTTGTTTTCAAGGCGAGTAATTCTATCTCTGATTTCATCTTTAAATACAAATCTATATCCGTTAATTTCAAGCAGTTTTTCATCAGCAATCAATCTTCCTAAACCCTTTGCCTTTGCAATTAACGGTTCATCAACCAAAATACACCTGATATTCATTTCTGATTCTATTCGTTCTGCAATATCAAAAATCAGTGAACCACCGCCGCAAAGGTAAATGCCGTGGTCTGATGCATCAGCTAAAAGTTCTGGCGGAATATTGTTCATTGCAGAATGAATTTCAGAAACAAGCTGTGAAATTTGTTCATCAACAAACGGATATAACTCGTTTGATGTAATTTCAAAGGAAATCGGCATTTCATCAAGATTACTTTTTCCCGATACAAATAAAGCTGTTTCGCAATCTCTCTGCACGGCAGAAGTTATTTTATTTTTAATTTCTCGTGCAGTATGAGGACCGATTATAATATCACGGTCACGCTTAAGATGACGTATGATGGCATTATTTATATCATCACTGCCTCTTTTGATTGAACCCTTTGCAGCTATACTTCCCATTGATACAACAGCAAACTCAGACACCTGATGTCCAATGTCTAAAACCATTCTGCCGCCGATTTTTTCAGTAGAAAAATCACATCCAAGAGCAGATGCTAAAACGCCTTCAACCATACACACTCTACCTGCGCCTGCCAAAGTAACCGCATCTAAAAAAGTTTTCTTTTCAAAACTTGTAGCGCAGGACGGTACCGATATAATAATATTGGGTTTATATACCCTATTGCCGCACACTCTTTGCAAATAATAGCGAAGCATTCTTTCAGCTAAAACGAAGTCAGAAATAACACCGTTTCGGATTACCTTTATAAGCTTTATATCAGCGGCACACCGTCCGTAAATTTCATCAGCAGCTTTGCCAAAAGCAATAGGATTGCCAGTTTCGGTATCAACGGCAACAATTGAAGGTTCATTGACAACAATACCGTTTTTTTCTGTAAAAATCTTTAAAGAAGCCGAGCCGAAATCAATACCGATTTTCATTCCTTTCACTTTTAACACCTCCTGATAACTATTTCTTCTTAAACTGTTGCTTTAATCTTAAATCCTTTGAAAGAATTGTTTTTCTAAGACGAATACTTGTTGGTGTAACCTCCATAAGTTCATCGTCTTTAATAAACTCCATTGACTGCTCAAGGCTGAGTACTGTATGAGGGACAAGTCTTAAAGCATCATCAGAGCCTGATGCACGGGTATTTGTCAAATGCTTTGCTTTACAAACGTTGCAGGTTAAATCTTCATTTTTAGCGCACTCGCCGACAATCATACCTTCATACACAGGCACACCCGGACCAATGAACAATCTACCTCTGTCTTGTGTGTTGAACAAGCCGTAAGCGGTACTGTCACCCGTTTCGTGAGCAACAATTGAGCCTCTTTCACGCGTTTCAATTTCGCCCTTGAATTCTTCATACCCTGCAAAAAGATTATTCATAATTCCGTTACCGTTGGTGTCGGTCATAAATTCAGAACGATATCCAATAAGACCTCTTGCAGGAATTTTAAACTCAAGATGAGTTGAACCGCCTTCACGCGTACCCATATTTTCAAGTTCACCGCGACGAGAGCCGATTTTCATCATAACAGCACCGACGTATTCTTCGGGTACCTCCACGATAAGCAATTCCATTGGTTCTAAAAGTTTACCGTTTTCAATTTTTGTAATAACTTTCGGTCGTGAAACCTGAAATTCATAGCCCTGACGGCGCATTGTTTCAATCAATATGGAAAGGTGTAACTCTCCACGACCCGAAACCTTAAAAGTATCCGTTGAATCAGTTTCTTCAACGCGCATACTAACGTTTGTTTCAACCTCTTTAAAAAGTCGGTCACGAAGATTTCGAGACGTAACAAATTTTCCTTCTTTACCGGCAAAAGGACTGTCATTGACAATAAAATTCATTGAAAGTGTTGGTTCATCAATTTTAATAAAAGGCAACGGTTCAACACATTCAGGTGAACAAATTGTTTCGCCGATATTAAGGTCTGTTATACCGGAAATGCAAATTATATCACCAACTGCGGCAGATTCAACCTCAACTCTGCGAAGACCTTCAAATTGATACAGCCTTGAAATTCTGACGTTTTCCTGAGTGCCGTCCGTTTTGCACAGAACCACCATATCGTTGCGATTGATTTTACCTCTGGCAACTCGTCCTACACCAATTCTACCGATATAATCATCATAATCCAAACTAGAGAATAAAACCTGTAACGGTTCGTCAACGTCACCTTTTGGTGCTTCAATGTTTTCAATAATAGCATCAAAAAGAGGTCGCATATCTCCTTCACGAACGCTGGCATCATTAGATGAATATCCATCTCGTGCCGAAGCAAAAACCACGGGAAATTCAATTTGCTCATCACTTGCACCAAGTTCAATAAACAAATCAAGCACTTCGTCAATTACTTCTTCAGGTCTTGCACCCGGTCTGTCAATTTTATTAACAACAACCACTACCTTTTTGTTAAGTCCAAGTGCTTTCTTTAACACAAATCGAGTCTGTGGCATACACCCTTCAAAAGCATCAACAAGTAAAAGAACGCCGTCAACCATTGTGAGTATGCGTTCAACTTCACCGCCGAAGTCAGCGTGACCTGGTGTATCAACAATATTGATTTTAACGTTTTTATAATGAACTGATGTGTTTTTTGAAAGAATTGTTATACCGCGTTCTCTTTCGAGGTCGTTAGAGTCCATAACCCTATCTTGAACAACCTCGTTACTTCTGAAAATGCCGCTTTGCTTTAACAATTCATCAACCAAGGTTGTTTTACCGTGGTCAACGTGAGCAATAATTGCTATATTTCTAACGTCTTCTCTTATCTTCAAGAATTTCACCTTCATAAAAAAATTACAGTTTGTATTTTACCACTATGTTGAACATTCTGCAAGGTACAATTATAATAAAATAATTGCATATATCTTTACAAAACAGTAAAAATAGTCTAAAATTTAGATATATGTGAGGTGATTCTCTTGATTAAATCCATTAAAACAATTTCTTCTCTTGAAAAGTTATATATGGAAGACAATATGCCTGAAATTGAATTCTCAAAATTCAGTATGTTAAAAAACGAAAAGAAATCATTTCAAATTGTTGTGGAATCAAGTAAAAACTCCGTTGAAAACTTTAAAATTCATAGTCACATAAAAGTAATTCGTACATATAAAGTTAAACATATAAAATCCGATTTACCGATGACGAAAAAAGATTCAGATGATTACTATCGATTTAGTGAAAGCGGCTATTATCCTGATTTACTCTTACCGTTTTTTGACCAAGTTCAACTTGAAACAGGATTAAACGTAATTTGGATTGAAGTTGATGCAAATGGTTCAGAGCCAAACAGTTATAATATCGTTACGGAAGTTGGAGAAAAGGTTTCGTCAATAGCCGTAGAAATAATTGATGCTGAATTAGATTTTAATAATTTTGTTTATACAAACTGGTTTCATACTGATTGCCTTATGTCTTATTACGATTTTGAGGCATTTTCTGATAAATATTGGCAAGTAACGGAAAACTTCTTAAAAACAGCAGCAGAATACGGAATGAACTGTGTGTTAACACCGATTTTCACTCCCCCGCTTGACACCGACGTTGGAAAAGAGCGTCCAACTGTTCAGCTTGTGGATGTAGAGGTAGTTGATAATAAATATACCTTCCGCTTTGATAATCTTACAAAATGGATTGATATTGCGCGAAAGTGTGGAATTGAATATTTTGAGTTATCGCATTTTTATACTCAATGGGGTGCTAAACACGCTCCAAAAATTATGGCAACTGTTGATGGCTGCTACAAGAAAATTTTTGGTTGGGAAACAAATGCTGGTTCAAAAGATTACAAGAACTTTTTAAAAGTGTTTTCAGATGAATTGAAAAATTATCTCGCTTCTGAAGGAATTGAAGACAAGGTATTTATTCACGTAAGTGACGAGCCGAATATTCGTATGGTCAGACATTATAGAAACGCATCAAAATACATTCACAAACTTTTTAAAGGATATAAAATAATTGATGCACTCTCAGATTTTTGGTTTTACAAGCTCAAAATCGTGTCCAATCCAATACCTGCAAACGACCATATTGATAAATTCATCGGAAAAGTTGAAAATTTATGGACTTATTATTGCAGCGCACAAAAATCGCAATATGTTTCAAACAGGTTTTTCTGTAATTCGTCACTCAGAACGAGAATTTTAGGCTATCAACTTTACAAATATGACGTTAAAGGCTTTTTGCATTGGGGATATAATTTCTACTACACTCAATTATCAAAAGAGCTTATCAATCCTTTTGAGGTTTCTGATGCCGGGGAAAAATTTCCGTCAGGTGATAGCTTTATTGTCTATCCCTCTGATGACGGTACTCCATTACATTCCATAAGATTAAAAGTATTTTTCGATGCGTTGCAGGATATGGCTGCATTAAACACTTTAGAAAAATTGACAAACAAAAATTATTGTCTTAAAATTATCGAACAAGACATAGCTCCGATAACGTTCAAGGATTATCCTCACGATAACGATTGGTTATTAAACACGCGTGAGAAAATAAACTCAAAAATACAAGAAAATTTAACGGTGAAAAAATGAAAGTAATTTTTAGAACAATTAAAAACTTCATAAAAGAAACAGACAAATTACTGTTTTTTCTTTGTATGATTACGTCGGCATTCGGCTGTCTTTCTGTTATGACGGCAACTCTGCAAAATGCACCTGACGGCGAAAAATTCAGTCGAGACTGTATTGTTATGATTGCCGCTGTTGCCGCCGGTTTAATTATTGCAATTATAATATCACTGATTGACTATGAATTCATAATGAAACTTTGGCCGCTAATTGCAATTTTTTGTGTAGGTATAATGTTAATAACATTAAAATTCGGCATTGGACCGCCGGAGAGACCAGATGCGAGAACTTGGTTAAAATTAGGTGCAACGGGTATATATTTCCAACCTTCTGAAATAGTTAAAATTGGATTTATAATTACTTTTGGTGTGCATTTGGAAAAGTTAAAAAACAACATCAATAATATTTTTTCCGTAGTTCAATTAGCAATACACGCACTGATTCCAATTGGTTTGGTTATCATATCCGGTGACTTGGGTTCGGCGCTTGTATTTATGATTATAACAATCGTTATGCTCTTTGTCGCAGGTCTTCATTGGGGATATTTTCTTGGCGGAGGTTTGTTAGTTTTAGCATCAGTACCGCTTATTTGGATGTATTTGCTTGGTAACATTCAAAAACAACGCTTTTTAGCTTTGGCTTATCCCGAACTTTATCCTGACATAATATATCAGCAAGAACGAGGTATGGCAGCCATTAGTGGCGGCGGGATTACAGGACAAGGACTTTTTAACGGTATTTATACACAAACAAAGAATGGTATCCCCGAAAGCGAAAACGATATGATTTTTACAGTAATCGGCGAAGAATTAGGTTTTATCGGTTGTATCGTCGCATTATTACTGCTTACTGCTATCGTGGTCAGAATTGCAAGAACGGGCAAACACGATAAGGTTGGAAACACAAAGGTTATGTGCTACGGTGTTGCCGGAATGATTGCAGGACAGGTAATTATCAACGTAGGAATGTGCCTTATGCTTTTACCTGTTATCGGTATCACTCTCCCGTTTTTCAGTGCCGGTGGTTCATCAAACCTTTGCATATACTTCTCAATTGGTCTTATTATGAGCTTTTATCGATATAATCAGCAAAGAGAAGCAATTGACGTAAGTCTTAATAATATTGATAATCCATTTATGGATATTTAATTTTCCATTAAAAAAAAAGGTCAAAATGAAGTGAACCCCAAAAAGTTCACAAAAATAAAAAAGGCACAAACCTCCTATGGTATAATAAAACCATAGGAGGTTTTTAATATGGCAAAAATAGGACAAAAATTTAGGAAGTACACGAAAGAAGAAAAAGAGGAAATA
>JAZQYK010000036.1:0-4206 GCA_045633505.1 Candidatus Fimenecus sp.
CAAGAGTGAAGAATACGGCGAAAAGATTATGTCAGAATTAGAACGCAAAATTCTTCTTCATAACGTGGATATGCGTTGGATGGACCATATTGACGCTATGGAAGAATTAAAGCGAGGCATTTATCTTCGTTCTTACGCTCAGCAAGACCCCGTTGTTGCATTCCGAATGGAAAGCTTTGATATGTTTGATGAAATGACTGCTCTTATTCGCGAAGGCACGGTTACAACACTTCTCCTTTTCAAGTTAAAGAGTGAAGAAGACGTTAAACGTGAACAGGCAGCAAAGATTACTGCAACAAGCGGCGGTACTGACGGCAGTGATAAAAAACAGCCCGTCAAAAAAGGCGAAAAAGTCGGCAGAAATGACCCGTGCCCATGCGGCAGCGGTAAAAAATACAAAAAATGCTGCGGAATGAACGAGCAGTAAGGAGGAATAAACTTGGACGATAAGAAGAAGCTCAACGATAATACTCCTGAGAAAGAGGATTACCGTGAAGAAATGGATGAGCTTGTCCGAATTTTTAAGGAAGAGCTCGACAAGGCAACGGCTGAGGCAGAAAAGGAAGAAGAGCCTGAAAATCTTCTTGAAATGGAAGAACTTGAGGTTGAGGGCTATGACCCTAAAGCTGTAAGTCTTGATGACAGCAGAAAAGCAGAAGTTAATTTCGACGAAAACTGCGAGTGCTGTGGAGAAAGACCAAGAGGCACGAAGAAAAATCCTGACGGCCCATTCTGTGAAGAATGTGAAGTGCTCCTTGAAAAATACCCTTATGACTGGAAGGGGTTACTTGCGGTTGTAATTATGATTGGCGTAACAGTCCTTGCGCTTGTTGGATTTGCCGTTGACGTTCCTGCATTCTCTTATATGATGGATGGTGATAAGGCATACGAAGAAAACAAGCTTTATACTGCAATGACAAATTATGATTCTGCTGAAATCTGCATTGAAGAATCAACAAGAGACAGCTACAAAAAACTCTTTGCAAAGAGAGCGGTTGCTGAATATAAACTTCTCAATATGTCACTTGCTTGGGAAGATTGCGAAACTTATCTTGATAAGTCAATACTCAAACTCCCCGGCTTTGATGAAGCAGAACGGGTTTATGACGAAATTTATCAGATGCAGGCTTCTGCTACTGTAATCCAAAATCATCTTTATGAATATGATGCGACTCAGTATGATGAAATTATTGCCGAGCTTGATTCTCTTTTAGGTAAGAAAATTTATGTAAAAGGCAGTTCTTATCACGACGAAACGGAAGAAGATTACACTCCTGACGGAACTGAAACCGTTTATATTTGTGATGAAAGCTGGATTAACCTTTATAAATATTCAGCGGCGCAATATTGCGGCAAGGAAGATGAAACTATCATTGGTTATCTTGAAGCGGCAAGAGGTAAAACGGAATATGTTGACCGTCTTGTATCAACGTTACTTGCGGCAACTTATATCGGTACGGGTGATTATGAAAAAGCAGACCCGTTGGTAACAGAAATTAAAGCTATGAATGCTGAGGGCATTGATTATCATTTGCTCACGTCAATGCTTTACCGTTACCGCGACAAGAATTATCAGCGAGGTGTTGATATCTGCGTTGACGGTCTTAATATGTTAGCAACTCTTGAGGATGCTTATGACCTTATTGGTCAGGTGGGATATATCCTTTCAATGCAGAAAACACTTAACCTTGTAATGCTTGGTGATTATACCGGCGCTTATGAGTCAGCAGAGGAATGCTGTACTTATCAGATGGACTCAATCGGTACAGTTGACAGTCAGTCAAGAGACCTTTGGGCAATTTTGGCACTTGCAACGAATAATACGGAACAATATGACGAGTTTGTTACAGAAATTGAAGAAGCAGGGGATAGCGGTATTCCGTTCTCAAGTGACGTGACAGACTATAAAGAGGGCAAAATTACCCTTGAAGAAATTGTAATGAGTGGAAGGTATGATTTATTATGATGAGAATGATTTATATAATTGTAAAAACATTAACCATTCCGGGCGCAATTCTTCACGGATTTTTTGAACATATGAGTTGCCGTTGGACTAAGGTGCTTGTTGATGATGCAAGAACAGTGCAATTCAACGAAATGCTTGGTCACATCGACCACGAATTGATTAGAAGAAAAGGTGCAAGTTTTGATATTTGCTTTATTCCGTTTTTCTTTAATCTTGCTCTTGGCTTTTTAACACTTACTCACGGTGCAACAACAATCTGTTATTTTGGCAGATTTAACGATTGGTTTTCTTGGCTTTGTCTCTATCTTGGAATATCACTTTGTGCTAATTTATTCCCACAGATTGAAGACGTTATGATGCTCAAAGAAAATTTCTTCATAAATAACAAAAAGAAGTTAAGCAAAATTTTAGTAGCACCATTCTATGCGCTTTTCTTTGTAGGCGCAAGACTTGAAAAATGGGGTGTTTCACTCATTACGTCAATTCTTTTCGCAATGGCAGTCCCAACAATTCTTGGTTGGTTCATTCCGGCAATTTACAGTGTGTTGAAATAATTGAAATTATAATAACAAAGCCCCTCAACCGTATGGTTGAGGGGCTTTGCATATATAAAACAAAACGGCGGGAGCAAGGTCTCGCCTGCCGGTTCGGTCGGTGCTTCTGCTTCGCAGAGGTGTCCACTGGACACCCGCACCCCGCCCTACATTATTTATTGTGCATCTGTGCCTGTAAATCTTATGAGTTCAAGGTTCGGTGCATTTTCTGCGTCAATGGCTTTTGCATAATCATCACAGATATTACCCCATTGTACTGATGATTTTTCAATAAGCACGTTTTTCGCATTTCTTATAAAGAAACCGCTGTTTTTATACTTTTCAACACCGTATTGAAGACAAGGACGAAGGTCATAAAGACCGCAATCCCATTTTGACGTCTTTGTCATTGTAACGCTTACATTTTCAAAGGTTACATCTTCAATCATATTTTCTTCCGTGCCGTGAATAAGCACACCGTTTTCACCCTTGCAAGTGATATTACGGAAACGGATATTATTGATTTTGCCTGATTTTGTATTTTCGTCGCGATTAAATGTTGTAATAACAATTGGCTCTGCTGTACCCCACCAATCAGGACAGAAACGGCGAGTTTCAATAATGCAGTTTGAATATGTAACATTTTCAACATTACCGCCATCACGAATTTGAATTGAAAGACCACGGTTGCTTCGTGAAATAATGCAGTTGTCAACTATAACATTACGGAAATCACCAACACCCTCTGTGCCGATTTTAATTGCGGCAGATGTTGAAATGAGAGTACAATTTGCAATAATAATATTCTCACAAGGACCGTATTCAGCATTACCCTTTGAGGTTTTAAGGCAGATACAGTCGTCTGCACATTCAACATGACAGCCTAAAATTCTTACATTTGTGCAATGGTCAGGGTCAATACCGTCTGAATTTGCCACATCCAAATCATTGAGAATTCTGATTTGTGAAATGAGAACATCGTCGCAACCTGCTGGATGCAAAGTCCAGAATGGAGCATCAACAATAGTAACATCCTTGAATGTGATATTGTTACTCTTTTCAATGTAAATTACAGTTGGGCGAGGATAGAAATTACCTGTTACATAATATTTATCCTTTCTCTCAACAAAAGCGTGACCGTTAGCGTCAATCGTGCCCTCACCTGAAATTGTGCAACCGTCAACCTCATAACCGTAAATAAACACGAATGACGGTTTACCCGTTACGGGATTGCCGATAAGCGCAGTTTTAGGGTCGTTAATCATATTGCAAGGACGAATATACCCGTCGATATTGTCAGTTGCCTTAAGGCGAGAGCCTTTCTGAAGATGCAATTCAACGTTTTTCTTCATACGGATTGAATCGGAATAATAAGTCTTTCCGCTGGTAAGTACAACCGTACCGCCACCGTTTTCTTCTGCCTTGTCAATAGCAGACTGAATAGCCGTACAGTCGTTATTCACGCCGTTACCAAGCGCACCGAAATCTTCAGGATAAAAATAGAGCATAATGAAACCTCCGCTTAAAAATCTGCCAAAAGTATAGCACAATTTACAACAAAGAGCAATAAGGAAATAAAATGTAGTTAGATAAATTGGAGTTTGTCGGGCTCTTTTGTATGGTGATATCACCCTCTTGTCTCCCCTGAAAGGGGAGATGTCACGAAGTGACAGAGGGGTTATTCAATTAAACAACAAACCCCTCAGT
>JAZQYK010000037.1:0-3500 GCA_045633505.1 Candidatus Fimenecus sp.
TTCATCGGTGAGTTCTTCTTGTAAAAGAGTTTCATCAACGTCTTCATATTCTTCGATAATCTCTTGGACAGTTTCAAGTTGAATATCCTCCTCTTCCTTATAATCTATCTTGTCAAACAAACCGTCTGCAAATGCTTCAGGCTTGAACGGCTGCAAGTCGTCAATCTGTTCACCGACACCGATAAACTTAACGGGAATACCAAGCTCGTTTTTAATAGCCAACACAACGCCGCCGCGAGCAGTACCGTCAAGTTTTGTAAGAACGATACCCGTAATATCGGCAACTGACTTGAACTCTCTTGCCTGATTAACCGCATTCTGACCGGTTGTTGCATCAAGCACCAACAAAACCTCACGGTCGGAATATGGAAGTTCACGGTCAATAACACGATAAATCTTGTTAAGCTCATCCATAAGATTTTTCTTATTGTGAAGTCGGCCGGCGGTGTCGATAATAATTATTTCACTATCTCTTGCCTTTGCCGCGCTGATTGTATCAAATACAACTGCGGCAGGGTCAGCGCCCTCTTTGTGCTTGACAATATCAACACCTGAGCGGTCCGCCCAGATTTGTAACTGGTCAATTGCAGCGGCACGGAATGTATCAGCAGCACCAAGAATTACACTCTTGCCCTGTGCTTTATACATAGCCGCCATTTTACCGATTGTGGTAGTCTTACCAACACCGTTTACACCGATTACGAGAATAACTGACGGAACTGTGATAAGTCCCATATCTTCTCCACCGTAGAGCATTTCAGCAACGATTTCTTTAATCTGCTGACGGATTGCTTCAGCACCTTTGATTTTGCCTTTCCCCACTTCTTCACGAAGTTTTTCGGTAATCTCAACGGCAGTTGTAACACCAACGTCACCCATAACGAGAATTTCTTCAAGTTCTGTATAAAGGTCGTCGGTTACTTCGTCAAAGCTATCGAGCATATCGTCAATAGCCCCTGCCATTTTATTTCTTGTCTTTGTAAGACCAAAATTGATTTTTTTGAAAATTCCCATAATGAAAACCCTTTCGAGAATTTATTTTTCCTTGACGGCGGGAGCAAGCCCCCGCCCTACATTATTTATGCTAAACCTAATTTTCTTGCCATCTCTGCGGTCTTCAACTCTAAAATCTTAGATACGCCTTCTTCTTGCATTGTAACACCGTAGAGCATATCGGCTTCTTCCATTGTGCCGCGACGGTGAGTAATAAGAATAAACTGTGTATTCTTTGTCATTCGTCTTACATATTGAGCATAACGAACAACGTTGACGTCGTCAAGCGCCGCTTCAACCTCATCGAAGATTACGAACGGTGCAGGTGTAACCTTGAGAATGGCAAAGAGAAGCGCAATTGCTGAAAGTCCCTTTTCACCGCCTGAAAGCAGGTTGATATTCTGAACGTTTTTGCCTGGTGGCTGAACCTTGATTTCAATGTCACATTCAAGCACGTTCATCTCATCTTCAAGCACCAATTCGGCTTTACCGCCGCCAAAGAGTTCAGCAAAGGTTTCACCGAACGAGGTGTTGATTTTCTGGAACTGTTCACGGAACTGAACACTCATTTTTGTTGTCAAATCATCAATAAGGCGAATAAGCTCTGCCTTTGATTTTTCAACGTCCCCTATTTGCTCTGACATAAATTCATATCTTTCCGATACTTCCTTGTATTCGTCAATAGCAGAAACGTTAACCGAACCAAGTCCGCGAATTTCATTCTTTAATGCAGAAAGGCGAGTTCTTGCTTCCCCTATATTTTCAATTACGATTTCAAGCGCAATTGCCTCTCGTCTTGTTAACTGATACTCGTCATAAAGTTTTGAGTTGTACTCCTCAAACTCGTTAAGCATTGAAGCCTTGCGTTCTTCAAGACGTGCAAGTTCACCGCTGACTCTTTCTCTTTCAGAACTCTTTTCTTTTTCGAGATTTCGAAGGTCTGTGCTTTCTTTTTCAAGAGCAGTTCTTCCCTCAATCAGCTCGTCAACGTTTGTCTTTGCATCACCGCATTGTTTGCGAAGTTCATCAGCAGATGCACGAAGACTTTCAATATCTTTTGTGAGCCAGATGTTTTTATTCTTAAACGCTTCGATTTCTTTCTGGAGTTCTTCAAGTCTTGTAGTTTTTGAGCCTTTGAGAATGTCAAGACGGCGAATATTGTCGTCAGCAGATTCAATATCTTTCTGGAATCCGAGAATTTCAAGTCGGATTTGTTCGGCTTTCTGTGATAATTCTTCACGCACGTGAGAAAGACTTTCTCTGTCACCGCTGACCGCTTCAAGACTTTTTTCTTTCTGTGCAATTTCCTCGTTTAATTCTTCCACTCTCTGACGGGCAATAATACTGTCGCTGTTGATTTTTTCAATTCTGCCGTTAAGAATTCTTTCTTCTTCAATCAATTCCTTGACTCCGCCCGACAAGGTTTCATATTGCTCAAGGGCTAATTTAAACTCACCTTCAAGACGGATTTTTTCTTCGTTAGCAGAGAGAATGTCACCCTCAATGCCCTCAAGGTCTGCAATTGCAGAAGCTAAATCCTCCGAAAGCATTTTTTCCTGAACGCTGAGATTGTTTTTCTTATCCTCAAGGTCTTTGACGGATGCCTGAAGTTTTTCAATCTCGTTACCACGAGAGAGCATACCAACACCCTGCGCCTTACTACCACCTGTCATTGAGCCACCTGCATTGATGACCTGACCGTCGAGAGTTACAATCTTAAATCTGTTCTTATATTTCTTTGCCATTGTAATAGCAGAGTCCATATCTTCACAGACAACTGTTTTGCCAAGAAGATTTTCGATTATATCCTGATATTTCTTGTCAGCCGACACAAGATTTGAAGCGATATTTACAAACCCGTAAGAATCGTCTAAATCCTTTTCGTCAAGGTGTCTTGATTTGATTGCTGAAAGCGGCAAGAACGTAGCACGACCACCACGAGTTTCTTTAAGGAACGCAATTGCACGTTTCGCATCATTTTCGTTATCAACGATAACGTTCTGAAGTGCAACTCCTAATGCAGTTTCAACTGCAACAGAATATTTATCCTTAACGGTTATAAGCTGTGAAAGTGGACCGTGAACACCACGAAGTGCACCGCGCTTACTTTCTTTCATAACGCTTCTGACCGAGCCTTGATAACCTTCCATATTCTTTTCAAGGTCGTCAAGAATACGAATTCTTTCTTTTTTGCGTTCGATTTCAGTATCAAGAGTTAAAATCTCAGCTTTAATCTTTTCACTTTTTTCGGTTCTTGTCTGTACCTTTATACGATAACCGTCAACGGCATTTTTATAGCCGTTAATTTTTTCAACACATTCGTCAAGCTCGTTTTGAGCGGTGTTTTTCTTTTCTTCCAAAGCCAAAACAGTTTCTCGACGATTGCCCAACGCATCTGCAATAGCGGTAATTCTCGTTCTGATTTCTTCAATCTGTGTGCTTGCGGTTTCGCTGATAACACGGTTGTCTGCAAGATTTACCGTGAGAAGTGAAATTTCCTTTGAAAG
>JAZQYK010000038.1:0-22233 GCA_045633505.1 Candidatus Fimenecus sp.
CCGCAATTTGGGCACTTAACAAGCTCAGGAGCTGTCATCTTCCATACATTTGAACGTCTCTTATCTCTTCTTGTTTTTGATACTCTTCTCTTTGGTACTGCCATTTTGAGCACCTCCTTATATTATTTGAAAAATTATTAATTAGTCATCGAGCAACGTGAGTAACGCCGCAAGTCTTGGGTCAACCTCTTTTTTGCAGTCACAAGGACCGTCGTTGAGATTTTTACCGCATTTTGAACAAAGCCCTTTACATTCTTCATCGCACAAAAATCTTAATGGCAACGAAAAGATTATATCCTCACAAATCAGTGTTGACAAATCAAGTAATGAATTCTCAACTATAATGTAGTCGTCGTTTTCATCATTTTCAAGGCTTTTTGCCAGTAAATGTTCAAATTCAAAAGTGAAATCTTTCTTGAAACTTTCTGCACATCGACTGCAAACCACGGTTGCTGAAAACTTTACTCTTGCCGACAACGACACAATTCCCGTGTTGTTCTCGATTTTACCACTAACCGCAACACCCGGGGTGTCAAGTGAAATATCGTCATTAAGAGAGTATTCTGGTTCAAAGCAAAAGTCGAATTCTTTTTTTGAGCCTTCAAGATTAAAAATTTGTTCAAGTTGAATTTGCATTACATTCACCTTTCGACAGTGAATCACTTTTAGTCATTCACCCGAATTATTATATATGCTTTATTAGTTTTTGTCAATAAGAAAATTAAAGTTTTTCATAAACTAAAGGGCAAAAAAACGGCGAGGTATTCCCTCACCGTTTTAATTGTAGTTACTGATTAGTTAATTTTTTCGCAATATTCAAACATTGACTCAGGAAGAGTTTCAAGGTCTGATGAGATTGTGAACGTAAACTTAGTATCAGAAATCTTTGAAAGCTCGTCAACTTTCTTAAGGAAAACCGCAAGAGCTTCACCTGTTCTGTCAGTATCTTCTGCAATTCTATATGTTGCATCAACAAAGATATCAGTAATATCGTGGTCACCTGCACAAATACCGCTTAAGAAGCCATAAAATGCGTCATAACCTGCAATTGAGAATACGTCAGTTGCAACGAGTCTTGCACGGTAATTAACGTCGTATGTAAGTTTTGTTTCTTTTTCAACACATACAACATTACCGCTTGATACGTGAACTGCTTCGTTAACGTGGTCAACGAGTACCTTTGTTTTTCCTGTTCCTTTTTTACCGATAATAAGAGAAATCATATTATCTCCTCCTATATATTTATTATCCATTCCTGTTAAGAATGGTCATTTCCAAATTTTATAATATTAGCCAAGTCTTGCTAAAAGCTCTGCCTGCTGTGCTTCATATCCGGGTTTTCCAAGAAGTGCAAACATATTCTTTTTATAGCTTTCAACACCAGGCTGATTGAATGGGTTAACACCTAAAATATATCCTGAAATTGCACAAGCCTTTTCAAAGAAATAAACGAGATAACCGAATTCATATTCATTCATTTCGGGCACTTCAATGCAAATATTAGGCACTCCGCCGTCAACGTGAGCAAGTAACGTTCCTTGATAAGCCTTACGGTTAACAAAGTCCATAGACTCACCTGCAAGGAAGTTAAGTCCGTCAGCATTAACGTCGTCTTCCTTAATAATGACTTCACGCTTTGGCTTTGTAAACATAACGGATGTTTCGAACAACATTCTCACACCGTCCTGAATATACTGTCCCATTGAATGAAGGTCGGTTGAACAAACGACGCTTGCAGGGAAAATGCCCTTTCCGTCTTTGCCTTCGCTTTCGCCAAAGAGCTGTTTAAACCACTCGTTCATCATTGTGAAATCAGGCTCATAAGCAACCATAAGCTCAACAGCCTTACCTTTGCCGAGAAGAATATTGCGGATTGCGGCATATTTATAGCAATCGTTATTCCGGATGTCACAAGCACCGTAAGCTGTACGGGCATCAGCCGCACCCTGCATCATTTTATCAATATCAATTCCTGCAACTGCAATAGGAAGAAGTCCAACCGCAGTAAGAACTGAATATCTTCCGCCAACGTCATCAGGCACCACGAACGTTTCGTAGCCTGCTTTGTCGGAAAACTCTTTAAGAGTTCCTTTTGCCTTATCAGTTGTAACGTAAATTCTCTTTGCCGCTTCTTCTTCGCCATATTTTTCAATGAGAAGTTCACGGAAAATACGGAAAGCAATAGCAGGTTCAGTGGTTGTACCTGATTTTGAAATAACATTGATTGAGAAATCAACGTCCTTAACCAAATCAACAATCTCTGAAAGAGAATTACCGCTTATTGAATTACCGCTGAAATAGATGTTTGGAGTGTCTTTTGCAACAAGGTTGTAATTTTGAGAAGTACAGAATTCAATTGCGGCACGGGCACCGAGATAAGAACCGCCGATACCGATAACAACCAAAGCCTTTGAATCAGCTTTAATTTTTTCAGCTGCCAACTTAATTCTTGCAAATTCCTCTTTATCATAATCGACAGGAAGGTCAACCCAACCTAAAAAGTCGGAGCCTTCACCGCTTTTATCAACAATCTTCTGATGAGCATCCTCAACCGCAGGTGCAATTGCTTTTAATTCCTCATCAGTAATGAAATTCTTAACATATTTATCGTTAAGCTTTAACGCCATTTTTAATTAGTCCTCGCTTTGCCATTGGTTTTATAATATTTTACCCTAAATATTGAATTATTTCAATAGATAATTGTTAAAATTATATTATTTTTTTGCAAAACTTGACCATAAGGCGTGAAAAACGAAGTACCAACTTCGCCTTGGGATATAATTTTCACTAACAATCGGACATTCTGCAACGACTTCACCATCCGCTTCAAAATAAACCGTACCCAGTTTCTGACCCGTTTCCACAGGTGCTTCAACGTCTATACACAAATCTACTTTTTGAGTGATTTTTTCCCGTTTTCCCTTTTCAATAAGAATTGGTGTTACAGCCCTGACCGTCGGAGTAACGGTATTCAACTCGCCGTAGAGAACGCCTACGTTTGTTATAAGAGACAAATCTGTTTGCGGGGTATATATTTCATAGTTTGAAAAGCCCCAATTAAGCATCTTTTTTGCATCCTCAAATCTGTCGGTGCTGTTATCACTGCCCAGCACAACTGCCACTAATTCCATACCGTTACGTTCGGCAGATGCGCTGACACAATATCCCGCTTTGCTTGTCGTGCCTGTTTTTACACCCGTTATCCCCTCGTAAAACCGTACCAATCTGTTAGTGTTAACTAGTTCGGTTGCGCCGTCCCGTAATGTATCCATCCATATCGTTGTATATTCCTTGATTTTTTCGTGTTTCATAAGTTCACAGCTCATAATTGCCACGTCACGAGCAGTTGAATAATGATTTTCCGTTGTATCGTCAAGCCCTGACGGATTTTCAAAATGGGTATTGGTCATATTGAGTTCTTTTGCTTTATCATTCATCATTGCCACAAACGCAGTTTCATCCCCTGCAACGAACTCGCCCAAGGCAGTACAGGCATCATTGGCACTTCCCACCGCAGTAGCTTTAAGAAGCTCGTGAACAGTCATTTGCTCACCTTCTTTAAGCCATATTTGTGAGCCACCCTTACTCGATGCGTTAAGGCTTGCCGTCACAATATCTTCAAGGCTTATTTTGCCGTTTTCCAAGGCTTCCACAACCAACAGCATCGTCATAATTTTCGTAATTGATGCAGGCGGAAGTTTTTCATCAGGATTTTTTGACAGTAATATTTTTCCGCTTGACATTTCCATCAGCACCGCTGATTTTGCAGACAGAGTTTCCGTAATATTTTCACCCTCTGCAAAGCTCGTTACAGATAATGGCACCAGCATTAAAACGCATAATAAAACCGATATTATTTTTTTCATTGTTATCCCTCCGTAAAAAATATATGAATGGGACAAATTGGTATATGAAAAAAAGAAAATTTATGTTATAATCTGTTTTGGTGATACTATGAAAGTATATTTTCATACTCTTGGGTGCAAGGTAAATCAATATGAAACTCAAGAAATGCGTGAACAATTAAAGCAAAACGGATATGAGATTACTGAAAACGAAGCAGAAGCCTCTGTATTCGTTATAAATTCTTGCACAGTTACAAGTGAAAGTGACAGAAAGACGAGACAATGTGTACGTCATTATAAAAAGAAATATCCTGAAAGCACGGTTGTGCTCACAGGATGTATGCCACAATCTTTTCCACAGATGGCAGAAAAACTTGTTGAAGCGGATATTGTTCTGGGAAACAAGAACAACAGATTTCTCGTTTCATCTCTTAACGGCTATTTTTCAAGCAAATGCCGTATTCTTAATATGGAACAGCACAAAAGCGGCGAAAGTCTTGTTTCAAGCGGAATTTCAGGGTTTGACGAAAGAACGAGAGCTACTTTAAAAATTGAAGACGGTTGTGACAGATTTTGCTCATACTGCATTATTCCGAAGGCTCGCGGAAGAATAAGATGGAAACCGATTGACGATATCAAAAAAGAGGTTGAAGCATTAGCAGACAACGGTTATCGCGAAATTGTGCTTGTGGGCATAAATTTATCTGCTTACGGCAAAGGTTCGGACCTTGATTTAGCCGATGCAATTTCCGTTGTTGCAGAAAACGAAAAAATCGAGAGAATAAGACTTGGTTCTCTTGAGCCCGACCACATTACTGATGAGCTTATTAAGAAAATGGCAGAATGTGAAAAGCTGTGTCCTCAATTTCATATTTCACTTCAAAGCGGTTGTGACAAAACCCTTAAAAATATGAACAGACATTATACAAGTGACGAGTATTTTGCACTTTGCCAAAAATTAAGAAGCACCTTTCAGGACTGTACGCTTACAACGGATATTATGGTTGGTTTTCCTCAGGAAACTGACGGAGATTTTGAAATCACCAAGTTTTTTGCGGAAAAAGTAGGATTTGAGAAAATACATATATTCCCCTATTCACGCAGAAGCGGTACTGTTGCCGACAGAATGGACGGCCAGCTTGATAAAGCCACGAAGCACCAACGAGTCGTTGAACTTTCAGAAATTGCTGAAAAAATACGAAATGATTATCTTAAAAATCAAATCGGAAAAACGGTATCAGTATTGATTGAAAGCCGTCAAGACGACGGAATGTATCTGGGCTACACAGCAAATTACACACCTGTTAAATGTCAAAATGCAGTTGTTGGTGAAATTAAAAATGTAACAATCAAATCGGTTGAAAATGATTTTTGTATTGGATAAACAAAAAGGAGTACGATAAAAAACGTACTCCTTTTTATTTTAGTTTACTGTATAGTAAAACCAGTTTGCAAGGTTTTCAGGTTCAACAAAGAATTTTGCTCTGAAAAGATTCGTTTTAAGTTTTGAGGCTTTCACAGGAATATCTGCAAGAGACTTTACGGTTACGGGATATTCTTTATCAGCCTTTACAGTAATAACTTTTTCTTCATTCGGGAGCAAATCGAAGTAGTTATCTGAAAATGGCTCTCTGAAATTCTCAATATCCACCATTACGCTACGGCAGAATAACGGAGACTTAAGTTTTATAACTATTTCACCGTTTTCGTAAGAAACGGTTTTTTCAATTGTATTAGGCTGAAGTTTCATTTCCCTGTCAGGCACGAAAATCTTTGTTCGTTCAGATATAACCTTTCCGTTTTCAAAAAGTTTAACAGACAAATACATATCCTTTTTATTGCCGCTGATTTTTCCCGTTTCAAAAAGCATTCTTGAATTTGCAACAACGTTTTTAACAAGGTCGCAAGTGTTTTTATTTTCATAAAGCACTTTGCCGTCAAGAGTTGCAATTGTAACACTTACGGTCAAATTCTTATCTTCTCTTGTATCATTGAGAATATAAACCTTATAATCCTTGTCGGTTTCTTCAACAGAAACACATACCGGCTCAAAGAAATGACGGGCAGCATACTGAAGCGCCTTCCATTTACCTGTATAATCAACGCTTGACCAAGACGGTGCCTGCCAGCAGTCATTATATTGCCAGAAAAGTGAGCCGTTACAACGTTCACGGTGGCGACGCCAATGCTCTGTTGCATCCTGAATGCACTCTTTTTGAATAAGATTTGTCATATAAATTAAATCTTCAAATTTTTCAGGCTCATAAAACTTTTCAAGAAGATAATAGAGCATCTTTCTATTACCGTTTCTGCATTTCTGGTGAGAATTAAAAATATCACTTGTGATATGATAATCACTTTCTTCTGCAAACTGACGAACGGCATCCATTGATGGTAAGGATTCAAGACCGAATTCGCTACAGAAACGAGTAGGTCTGCTTCTGTAATAATTCAAAGGTTTTTGTCCGTGCCAAACAGTCCACATGTGAGTGTCACCATGGTCATCACCTGTTACACCTTTACGGAAGGACTCGCCAATTGGTGATGTTTCAATATACGGAGTGTCGGGGTCAAGTTCTGTAACTAAATCCTTGAGAATCTCATAGAAGAATTTTTTATACCACTGAACGATTTTCATATTTTCAGGCATATAAGCGAACATTGTTTCAACCTCGTTATTACCGCCCCAAAGACAAAGGGATGGATGAGATTTAATTCGCATAACCTGATATTTTATTTCAGTCAACACGTTTTCGCGGAAATCATCTTCATAGAACGGGTACATAAGACAAGCAAACATAAAATCCTGCCAAATCAAAATGCCCTTTTCATCACACAGATTATAGAAATAATCAGGCGTATAATAAGCACCGCCCCAAGTACGAATCATATTGAAATTTGCTTTTAATGCTGAATCTATGTAGTAATCATAAATATCATTGGTTACTCTTCCCATAAGCGAGTCGGGAAGAATCCAGTTTGCACCCTTTGCGAAGATAGGTACACCATTAAGATAGAAACAGAAATTGTGACCATACTGGTCTTTTGAGCGGTCAAGTCGGATTGTACGGAGACCGATTTTCTTTGTAATTTCTGTGTCATCAAGAGTTGCAACTACTGTATAAAGGGGTTGTTTCTCAACAGGGTTTAATTCTCTTGTCCACCAAAGTTCAGGGTTTTCGATTACGATTTCTTTATTTCCTATTGCAAATTCTGTGCCATCAGGATAAATGATTTTCGCATTTACTTCACCTTCACCGTCAACAACAGGATTAATCTTAACTGTTACTTTTCCGTTATCGTGAATTTGCTTGATTTCAACATCTGCAAGGCGGTTATCAAAGCACTCAACCCAAATATCGTCAGTAATGCCTGAAAGTGGGAGATGCGGACCCCAGTCCCAACCGAAATGGCAATGAGGCTTACGAATATAAGCGGCGCCGTCAGTACCGTTGCAGTTCTTTGGTATTGGCTTTTCTTTTTGCATTTTTTCAGCATAATTAGTCGGTGAAGCAAATGCGATTCTGAGGGTATTAACACCTGCTTTTGCTACACTTTTAACGTCAAACTCATATTTGAGATGTGCATTTTCACCCTTACCCACAAGAGTATCGTTTACATAAACCTCGCAAAGAGTATCGAGGGCTTTGCACACAAGCAAAATCTTACGATTTTTAAGGTCATCTTCTGTTAATTCAACGGTTTTTTCATAAACCCAGTCTTCGCGTCCAACCCATTCTACCTTTTTTTCATTATCTTTATAATATGGGTCAGGAATAACGCCAAGTTCTAATAATTGAGTGTAGTTATCAGATGGAACAGACACTTCATACTTGTCATCGGTTGCTACGCGAGTCATATTCCATTGTCCGTTGAGATTGTAAGTCTTCATAACAAATTTTCCTTCAAGTTTTATTTTCTATATTGTAGCAGAATATGAATTACATTTCAACACATAAATCAATGCTTCTGAAGCAGAAAAAAGCTCCCACCAAAACCGGTGAGAGCTTGTGTTAGTTAGAATTACTGTTCAACTGGATAAACGCTAACCTTTTTTCTGTCTTTGCCCATTCTTTCGAACTTAACTTTACCGTCGATAAGTGCGAAGAGAGAGTCGTCAGAGCCACGGCCAACATTGTTGCCTGGATGAATGTGAGTGCCACGCTGTTTAACAAGGATGTTACCAGCAAGAACAAACTGTCCGTCAGCTCTCTTTACGCCAAGACGCTTTGATTCTGAGTCACGGCCGTTCTTTGTAGAACCCATACCTTTTTTATGAGCAAATAACTGAATGTTGATTTTAAGCATCAAAAACACCTCTTTCAAGTTTCAAGTTGTTGGGATACTGACCTTGCAATTCACTTAAATGTAAATACAATCCGTCAGTAATCACTTTCGATTTGAGGGCATCACTTAAATTCATTTTTAATTTAAGATACCCATCACGGACCTCTGTTTCAGGAGTTAACTTTAAAATTTCGATTATTGTGTTAGCCGCCATATAAACTGCCGAAGAAACTGCACTACAAACAATGTCTGTGCCTTCTTCCCCTGCACCGCTGTGACCGCTTAACTCAAATGAAACTATTGTATCACCCGAAAACAGAAACTTTGCTGTTGTCATTATGCGTTAATACCGGTAATCTCAACCTTTGTATATGGCTGACGATGACCCTTCTTACGCTTTTCGTTCTTCTTTGGCTTGTAAGTAAATACTGTGATTTTCTTACCTTTACCATTCTTGAGAACCTTAGCAGTAACTGTTGCACCTTCAACATAAGGTGCGCCTGCTTTAAGTCCGTCTTCTGAACCAACTGCGAGAACCTTGTCAAAAGTAATCTCTGCATCTGCTTCAACGTCAAGCTTTTCAATGAATACAACGCCGCCGTTTGTAACCTTGTACTGCTTGCCGCCTGTTACGATGATTGCGTACATTTTTCTAACCTACCTTAAATATAGACTCGCTATCGAGGGTGGGATTTTCCACTTGAAATGTGCATTTAGACACACTACCCCCTAATATGCGGCTTAAATATGATAACAAAAGAGTTTTAAAATGTCAAGAGTTTTTTAATGCAAAGCGCAAAATTATTTTATCAAATACGGTCAGTTGTAGGGGACGCCGACTCGGTGGTTTGATTACACACTCGGGTTCGGGCTGCCGAGGTCGTCAGCCCCTACATTGAAAGATTTATGGGTCGTTCCTTTTTTGTGACATTTTTTTCAAAGAATAGGTTATAGAATAAGCAAAAAAGGAGTGTTTAAAATGAGTGTAAAAATTGATTTTGACGGTGAAACCTTGCATTGCCGCCTTTGTGGTGAAATTGACCATCACACCACCCTGCCAATCCGACTTGATATTGATGACAGAATTGAAAGTTGTTGTCCCAAAACAGTTATCCTTGATTTTTCCGACGTTACCTTTATGGACAGTTCAGGTATTGGTCTTGTTATGGGACGGTACAAACTTTTGAGTGAATTCGGCGGTGAGCTTGAGGTTACAGGACTTTCAAACAATTCATATAAGGTTATGCGACTTGCAGGTCTTGACCGTATTGCAAACATAAAAAAAGGAAGTGAAAAGAAATGATTATAAATGAATTTCGTATGGTGCTTGACAGTCGTTCAGTTAACGAAAGTTTTTCAAGGGCTACTGTGGCGGCATTTGCGGCTCAACTTGACCCGACAGTTGAAGAAATAAACGATATTAAAACTGCCGTAAGTGAAGCGGTTACAAACTGTATTGTTCACGGATATAAAAACTCTGTGGGTAAAATCTACATAACCGTGAAAATCCACAGCGACAGCAAGGTGTCTATTGCAATCCGTGACCGAGGCTGTGGAATAAAGGACGTAAAAAAAGCCCGCGAACCGCTTTTCACCACTCTTGGCGGTGACCGTGCAGGGCTTGGGTTTTCCGTTATGGAAAGTTTTATGGACAGAATTACCGTTCGCTCAACTGAAGGTAAGGGTACGACGGTTACACTTTACAAAAAAATTAACGGTCGCCTGAAATGACAAGGGACGAGCTTATTCTTAACAATTTAGGTCTTGTGGGCAGCTGTGCCTCCCGTTTTATCGGCAAGGGTGTTGATTATGAAGATTTATATTCATCAGGCTGCATTGGTTTAATCAAGGCCGCAGACGGTTTTGACGAAAGTCTGGGCTTTGCCTTTTCGACTTATGCAGTACCTGCAATTTTGGGAGAAATCCGCAGAGTTTTCCGTGATGGCGGTGCAATTAAAATCAGCCGTTCACTTAAAGAAAGGGCGCGAGAATTACTGCTTGTAAAGGAAAAACTTGAACGGGAATACGGAATTGAGCCCACAGTTTCCGAATTGGCTGAGGCTATGGGAATCAGCATTTCTGAAGTGGCTCAGCTTTTGTGCGTTTCTCAACCGATTATTTCTCTCACCGCTGACAACGAAGACGAAAACCAGATTGATATTCCAACCGATGACGAATACTCCCCCATTGATAACCGTCTTGCCATTGAAAAAATAATGAGCGGATTGCCTGAAAACGACCGAAAACTTATAAAACTCCGTTTCTTTGATTGTCTGACTCAAAGCAAGACTGCTGATATTTTAGGTGTGTCGCAGGTGCAGGTATCAAGAAAGGAAAAAGCCATTCTCAATGATATGAGAAAAAAGCTGACAGGGTAATGGGAGCGTAAAATAGGGATTTAATAGGTTTTAATCCTATACTTTCCGTTAATACTTCACGAAAAAATCTCGTAAGGCTGACGGGTTTCAAGCATTTTAACGAAGTTCTGTGCCAAAATCATTGGTTTAAGGCTATTAAATCCCTAATTTACGCTCCCAAATATTTGATATTTCCGTCAAAGTATGATAGAATAAGAAAAAGAAAAAATTCTATCATACTTTTTTTGGTGATATTTATGAAAAATACAATTAAAATAATAGCTTTAATCTGTGCTGTCACTCTGCTTTTTACCTCTTGCGGAAGTACAGTTTCAACACAGACGGTAAAACTTAAAGAACCTGTGTTTACGGACGCTCAATTTGCGGGTGATGAATTTCACAAGGCAAACGTCAATGCTTACGAGTTTGTCTGCAAATCAGGTCTTATTGAAATGCTTTTTGACAAAACGACGATGACCGTTGCAATCCGTGATACAAATTCGGGCAACGTCTGGTCAACGCTTCCTGAATCAACCGTTACAAAACAGCTTGATTGCTCTGCTCTTGAAATTACTCTTTCAAATGGTGACGGTCATATTTACACACTTAATTCACAAGATAATTCCTTAAACTTTGGTAATGCCAACTACACTATTGGTGACGAAGGTGTTTCTGTAAAATATGCTTTAGCACTTGATGCCCAAACAGGAAAATCTGATATTAACGAATTAAAGGATAAGGAAATCCGTGCTGACCTTACCGTTATTTATACTCTTCGTGACGGTTCGTTCTACGTTAACGTCAGTATGAATACCCTTGCATTGCCAAAGGGTGTAAAACTTGAAAGTGTACGAGTTCTTGGTGATTTCGGCGGATATGAAACGAGTGGTGCTGAAGATTATATCTTCGTCCCTGACGGCAGCGGTGCTCTTATTATGACGGGAGTTGAAGATGAAAACTTCTCACCAATCAGTCTTTCGGTTTATGGTAACGACCTTGCAATTTCTGATAACAGAGAAAAATCCACCTGTCTTGTCGGCACCTTCGGTATGAAGCGTGGAAACGGCGCTTTCCTTTGTATTATTGAGCAAGGCGACGCCATCGCAGAAATCAATGCAGACAGAAACGGAGAAAACACACTCAACACCGTCAGCGCAACCTTTAATACTACTGATATTTACACAAAGACAAGCAAATCATCAACCCACAACACCTATGGTGCTGCATACAAAAACGAGATTATGCTCTGCTATCGCTTCCTGTCAGGAAAATCTGCTACATATTCAGGTCTTGCATCTGCTTGCAGAGAAAATCTTATCCGAAACTCCGTCCTTTCAACCAAGAGTGTTGAACCTGAGTCAAAAAATCTTCCGCTTGTAGTTTCACTTCAGGGCGGATACAAAAATTCAAAGGGAAAATATTCTGCATTGTCAACCTTTGAACAAGCGCAGGATTTAATGGCATTGTTAAAGGCAAAGGGCGTTAATAATGCATATTTAAGATACAACGGACTATATGAAGATGCCAACAACGGTTCAAACGATGATTTCGGCGATTTTTCAAAGCAGTTAGGCAGTAAAAGCGATTACACGGCACTTTACAACTACCTTGCAAGTCAGAAATTCTCGTTATTTATCGATACAGACGTTCTCACCTTTGATTACAGCGCAAGTAATAATGCTCAAAGCATAAAAAACAAGGATATAAAATCCTCAAAAAATGCAAGTGCGCTCTTCCCTGCTCCCGTTACTGCTCAAAGTTTTCTTGCAATGAATAGCGTTGAAAAGAGAGTCGAGGATATTCTTCATTCCTCTGCTGACGTAAGTTTTGACGGATATGCGCTCAACGACGCAGCGTCATACCTCTATTCTGATTATTCAAACGAGTTTTACGGAAGAACTACTTCAGCAAAGGAAATCGGCGCTCAATTACCCGTTCTTGCAACTTCAAAGAAAATTATGGTTGATACGGGCAATTTCTATGGACTTAAAACCGCTGATATTGTAACGGAAATTCCTTTATCTCCTGCCACAAGACCCGAAAATGATGCTTACGTCGGAATTCCGTTCATACAGATGATGCTTCACGGAATTTGTGAATACAGCGGTTCGGCTATCAACGGCTATGAGGATATGAATACCGCGTTTTTAAAGTCTGTTGAATACGGTTGTCTTCCAAACGTTGAATGGTATTGTACTGCTTATTCTGAAGAGCTTGACGGCAAATATTACTATGACAAAAACATTAACGACGTGGTTTCGCTTTACGTTAAGGCAAATTCGGCGCTGTCAAACGTCCGTGATGCTAGAATGACTTCTCACAGCGAAATTCAGCCCGATGTTTATTGTACTGAATATAACAACAGTATGAAGGTTTATGTCAATTATACTGAAGAAGCGGTTACAATAAACGGTATTACAATCAACGCAAATGATTGTGTGGCAATTTCATAAATTATTGCAAATTAAAAGGGATACGGAATTTTAGTTTCCGTATCCCTTAATTTTTTATCAATTAAAAGAGTGGGTTGAAAAATGGATTTTCCTCAGTTGTTGATTCTGTTTCAGGCTCCGTGCTTGGCGGTGCACCCCACACCTGAATATAAACCTCACTGCCCTTGACTTTACTCGTACCCTCTGCCGGAGTAACTTCTGCAACAACGCCCTCGGTGTATTCACCCGTATTTTCCTTTGTAATAACCTGTACCACAAATCCTGCCGCTTCAAGCGTTTGCTTTGCATAATCAAGAGTTGTACCCTTTACAGGCGGAATTGTCACGTATTCAGGGCCTTTGCTGACAACGAAGGTGATTTCACTGCCTGTCGGAACGATTGTGCCTGCCGGAACACTTTGAGAGATAATGTATCCCTTTTCGACCTCGTCGCTGTATTCCATAACTGAAGTAATTTTAAAACGTGCATTTTGAACCGGATTTTGCGCCACCATATCATAGGATGAATTCACAAAATTAGGTACTTCAATATCTTCAACCGCCGTTATATTGGAATCGGTTGTAGGTTCTTCAACGTTTTTAAAGAATTTATCGTAGCACATTATTCCGCCGAATATAACGAGTCCCACACCAATGCAAACAAGAAATGCAATAATAATCGTTCGTTTGATATTGCTTTCTTCATCATCGGCAGGCTCCGTTACAACGGGAGCTTTTCTTTCTTCTCTGTTTGGTCCGTTAACGCCTGAATAAGACGAAACAACGTTAGACGGTGTTGCTGAAAGTTCCTCGCGAAGTGCTTCGATATCCTTCGTTCTGTCTTCAAAATTCACCTGCAAACCGTTCATAAGCGCGTTAATAACGTAAACGGGTATAATCTCAGCATATCTGGCAGGAATTATCAACTGGTCGTTCATTGAACGTGAAACCGCATCCTGAGGCACACTTCCAACCAATGCTCTGTAAAGCACCGCTGAAAAACCATAAACGTCCGACCAGCTACCCTCACTGTTACTGAAGGAATATTGTTCCAAAGGCGTATAGCCGTCAAAATGCTCGGGCGACAACTCGCTTCCTTCAAGATGTGCCTCATTGATTGAAAATCCGTTAAGTCTTAACTTACCGTCACGGCCAATCATAAGATTGTCAGGATTGATGCCATAATGATAAATTCCGGCTTTGTGAAGTGTTGACAAGGTTGAAAGCACGGGCATAAACAAAACCTTTGCTTTTTCCCAATTAAGATAGCCCGTCTGACTTCTGAGCAAAAACTCCCGAAGTGAAATACATTCAATATATTCGCTGATTGCATAAGCAGTATTATTTTCTTCAACGATATCAATTACGGGCACCAAGGCTGAAAGTCCGCGAACTCTTGCAAGACTTCTCCACAAAGTCAAAAACTTGCGAAGATATGCGTAATAATAGTCCTTCCATTGTTCTTTTACAGTCAATTCGGTTGTATTGAAACTTCTGTCAATGAATTTTTCAGGTAAAAACTCACGGATTGTAACAGGACTTTTTCTTTCAACGTCATAAGCCATATAAGTAACGCCCTCGCTGTTTGAGGAAATCACCTTGCCTATAATATACTTATCACCAATTGGTGTTTTCAACGGAAGATAAGGTGAAATCTGTGGTGAGTCAACGTAATAGCCACAGTTTCGACATTGTTTTTCGCCATAGAGCTCGTTCATACAGCTCATGCAAAGATTGTCAATGTTCACAAAATCATCCCCTTATAAAATTAGTCTAAATAATAATATAACAAATTTAACCGTATATTGTCAACTTACGTTTCATCTGAAAGCACCATTTCGGCACATTTTACACCGTCAACCGCAGCAGAAACAATGCCACCTGCATAACCTGCACCCTCACCGCAAGGATAAAGTCCACGCACATTTGTCTGATAAAACTCGTCACGGATAATTCTCACCGGTGATGAGCTTCGGGTTTCAGGCGCCGTCAACACAGCATCATCCATTGCAAAGCCTTTGATTTTTTTATCCCATTCGGTCAATGCGTGACGCATTGTATAAACAACCTTTTGGGGTAATAACGTACCGATATCCCCCATTGTAACTCCCGTTGGGAAAGACGGTTTTACTGCGCCTAACTTCGTGGATTTATTGCCCTTTAAGAAGTCACCCACCAAGGTTGCGGGGGCAGAATAATCACCGCCGCCCATTGAGAATGCTTTTTCCTCAATTTCCCTTTGAAGCTGAAAGCCCGAAAGCACGTGCTCACTTGGAAAATCAGCAGGTTCAACGCCGACTAAAATCGCGGCATTTGCATTTTCTTTATCACGGGCATATTCACTCATACCATTCGTCACCACTCCACCCTTTCGTGAAGAAGCACAAACAACTGTGCCGCCCGGACACATACAGAAGGTGTAAGCGCCTCTGCCGTGAGGCGGATGACAAGCGAGTTTATAATCAGCCGCAGGTAATTTCGGATGGTCTTTATATTCACCGTACTGACAAGAATTGATAAACTCTTGCGGATGCTCAATTCGTGCGCCGATTGAAAACGGCTTCTGCATCATATTGATGCCTCTGTTATAAAGCATTTCAACGGTATCGCCGGCAGAATGTCCGATAGATAAAATCAAGGCATCGGTTTCAACATCGGTTTCTTTACCGTTTTTATCAACCACCGTAACACCGTGAATAAAATTATTAGCTACAATAATATTTGTAAGCTGAGTTTCAAACAACACCTTACCGCCAAGTGAAATTATTTCTTCACGAATTTCTTTGACAGTGGTTTTTAGTTTATCCGTACCAATATGCGGTTTTGCATTAACGAGAATGTCTTCAGGAGCGCCGTGTTTGACAAATTCCTCAAAAATGAAACGGCAACGGCTGTCTTTAATTCCCGTGGTCAGCTTTCCGTCAGAAAAAGTACCTGCACCGCCCTCACCGTATTGAATATTGGATTTTTCATCTAAAATACGGTTTGTCCAGAAATTATCTATATCCTTCGTTCTTGAATCAACGTCGCGACCGCGCTCGATAACAATCGGGTTGTGGCCGCTTCGAGCCAAAACCAACGCCGCAAACATTCCCGCAGGGCCAAACCCTGCCACAACCGGCGACAATGCGCTTGTGCGTTTTGATTCGGGAATTTTATATGCATACTTCTCGCATTTTATTATTTTTGAATTATTGATTGTTGACAGAATTTTGTCCTCGTCACCGTCAACGGTAACGTCGGCAGTATAAACGTAATGGACGCTATCTTTTCTGCAATCAATACTTCTTTTATATATTTCAGTTTTTAAAATTCTGTTTTTATTGATTTTCAAAGCCTTGGCAACAGCATTTTCGATATCCTGAAAATCGCTGTCAAGCCCAAGCTTTATTTCACTAATTCTGAGCATTATTAAGCCTCTCACCGATAGTTTTTCCTGCAAGGCGGCCTGATGACCACGCCCATTGCAAATTGTATCCGCCGCAGTCACCGTCAACGTTAAGCACTTCTCCGCAACAGAAAAGATTTTTTACAAATCTTGACTCCATAGTTTCATTATCAAACTCTTTGCAATCCGCACCGCCTGCGGTAACCTGAGCATAATCAAAACTTCGAGAATTTTTCACCTTGATTTTCCAACACTTGATAATTTCTGCAATTTTTTCAAGCTCTGTGTCAGTAAGGTTATTCACCCTGCCGTTAACCGCAATTCCGCATTCTTTAAGAAGTGAAATGCAAAGCTGTTTATTCATTATACCGCTTAACAGGTTTTCGCAAAGTCCCGTATCCACACTTCGACGGGCAATCAGATATTCCTCTATCTGCGTTTTGGTGAAATCGGGGGTAACGTCAAGGTGTATTTCAATATTGTTTGACGGTGACACAGATACAAATCGGGATAATTGCATAATTGGAATACCCGAAAGTCCATAATCGGTAAACTGCACCTCGCCATAATTTTCAAGTGCTTTCTCACCGTCTATAATCAAATCAATTTTACAGATTGAACGCACGCCCTTTAGCGCTTTGGTGAAATCTTCACAATTCAAGGAAACCAACGCGGGCGCAGGTGAAATCACAGTATGACCGAACATTTTGAGCATATCATAGCCATCACCGTCCGTTCCGTGCACCTTAGCCGCTTTTCCGCCGCAGGCAACCACAACGTAATCAAAACGGTCACGGTTGTTGATTACGATTTTCTGAGCTACACCTGTATCGATAGTTTTAAGATGCACTGCACGATAATCGCATACGGTTTTTATGCCAAGTCTTTCACACTCAAAACGGAGAGCATCCACGACGGAAGATGCCTGATTGGAAAGCGGATAAACCCTGCCCTCGTCCTCCACTCTTGTATAAAGACCGAGTCTGTTGAAAAATTTGATATTTTCTTCAGGTGTAAATCTGTTCAAAGCATAACTTGTGAAAGCCGTGTCACCGCGATAGCCAGACACAGCCGAGTTCATATTTGTTATATTGCATCTACCGTTTCCCGTCACCAAAAGTTTTTTTGCAACTCGCGTGAGTTTTTCAAAGACGGTAACACTAACGTTTTCTTTATTTTCTACGGTTTGCATTAACTCGATGGCACAGGCAAGTCCCGACGCACCGCCACCGATTATGGCAATTTTAGTCACGGCTTATCCCTGCCTTTCAAGATATTCATAAAGTTTGTCGATTGTAACCGAGCTCATTACGTGTTCCATTTTACAAGCATCATTTTCAGCATTTTCTTCATCAACGCCAAGGGTATCGATTAAAAATTGCTTGATTAACTTATGACGGCGAAGCACGTTAGCCGCATAGCTTTCGCCTTCAGGTGTAATAATAATATCACCGTAGGTTATATGCTCTAAAAATCCAATCTGCGTCAAAGTGTTCACAGCTCTGTTAACGCTGGGCTTTGACACTCCTAAAAATTCAGCTATATCCGTTACTCGCACGTTGTCCTTTTGCTTTGATAACACAAACACAGCCTCAAGATAATCCTCAAGAGACGATGTCATATTATAATTTTTATTCATAAAACTCGTCCTTAATTACAAAGATTTTCTGCCTGATTTTTCGTGAGCATATCTTAAAATATCCTCTTTCACTTCATCGGAAGAAATTCTTAAATTGATAATTAAATCTCTTTCTTCCTTCGTAAGCTGTGCCATATACCTTGCTTCAGCCTGTTTTTCAAGGAATTCATCATCATAGACATATTCAACCTTGCATTTTTCAACGAATTTGTCGATTGACAAATCATAAAATGCACAAAGTTTTAACAATGTTTCCATATCAATATTGCGTCTGCCCGTCTCATAGCAACAATAAGCCGCTCGGCTGACACCAAGCACGTCAGCCACCTGCTGCTGAGTCAAATCATTTTGCACTCTGATAAGTTTAAGCTGCCTAAGTTTCATCAAAATCCCTCCTTACAGTCCATAACGTTCAACTTGTGTAAATTATACCATACAGATGTAGCATTTGGCAACATTTATTTGTTTTTTATCTGTTTTGACTGAATATTTACAAAACGGACAAAATGTGATAGAATAATAGTCAAGGAGTGATGTTATGCTCTATTTCTTATTGGGATTATTTATAATTGCCGTTATTCTCATCGTTGCGTCCGCCAAACTTCTTGATGCTGTCGGCTTCAGCAAAAGATGTGAAGGTAATGAAAATCTGAAATATCTCAAAGCGAAAAATTTTGATAATCTTAACGCTCATCCGATAAATTTCAAATCTGACAAAGGACAAACCCTTAACGGATTTCTTTACAGCGGTGCAAAAACAGATAAATACAAGGCTTTGATTGTTTTTGCTCACGGAATGGGTGCAGGTCATTTGGCTTACACCACGGAAATCAATTATTTTGCTCAAAAGGGTTATCTGGTATTGGCTTACGACAACACAGGCACTTGTGAGTCGGAAGGTGCAAAACTTGTGGGCTTTGGTCAAGGCGTTATAGATTTGAGTAATGCTATTGAATTTGTAAACAGCCGTGAGGATTTAAAGGATTTACCGCTTTTGCTTCTCGGTCATTCGTGGGGCGGATATTGTGTTTGCAACGTGCCTGCCGTTACTGATGCAAAAATTAAGGGTATCGTTGCTTTTTCACCGTTCAACTCTATCAACCGTCTGCTTGCAGATATGGTAAAAATGAGAACTAAAGCTAACATTCGATTTATTACACCGTTTCTTGATATTGTGAATCTTATGAAATTCGGTAAAGTAGGTATTCTTCGTTCCTGCGACACTATTTCAAGCAATCAAATTCCTACCCTTGTAATGCACGGTGGAAATGATATGACGATAAACGTGCAAAACAGTCCTGTGGGACTCAAGCACAGAATTGCTGAAAACCCGAATGCCCGAACGGTGCTTTATGACAGTAAATATCACAACGTATATCTTGCAAAGGATGCAGAACAATATCTGAATGATATTTTTGCACGGGTAGGCGCTTTACCGCCTGACAGTCAAGAGGCTTATGAAATTTATCAGAGTATTGATTATTCCCTCATTACAAAAGAGGATTTGACGGTTATGGATACTGCAAATGCATTTTTTGAAGAATGTATTATGAAACGTGACTTTTTAAGTGAATAAAAAATGGCCGAACAGGATTTCTGTTCGGTCATTTTTTTGCATTTATATAATTTCTCCGCCGCCCAACACTTCGTCACCGTCAAAGATTACGAGGGATTGACCTTTTGTTATTGCGCGTTGCGGTTCGTCGAATTTGACGTGAAGATTGCCGTTTTCATCTTGCCAGGCTAAAGCCGGTTGCTCCTTGTGTCTGTAACGTACTCTGGCAAGGACACGAATTGGCGCTGTAATTGGTTTTCCGCTGATTATGTTCACATTTTTTGCAACTACCGTATCAGTAAACAAATCTTCATTATCGCCTAAAATAACGTTGTTTGTTTCGGGGTCAATGTTAAGCACGTAAAGCGGTGTTTTATATGCAATTCCAAGACCTTTTCGTTGACCTATTGTATAATTAACAATACCTTTATGTTCACCGAATAAAAAGCCCGTTTTGTGCATAAACTGACCTTTTGGATAGTCTTTATTATTGTAATTTTTAATAAATTTTACGTAATCACCGTCAGGGACGAAGCAAATATCCTGACTGTCCTTTTTACGAGCAGTTATAAGGTGATTTTCTTCTGCAATTTCGCGAATTTCGGGCTTTGTATATTCACCTAACGGGAATTTAATGTGTTTGAGTTGCTCTTGTGTGAGCATATAGAGAAAATAACTTTGGTCTTTACTTTCGTCAACTGCTTTTTTGAGCTTGTATTCACCGTTTTCAAAGACCACTCTTGCATAGTGACCCGTTACAACAAAATCTGCATCTAACTCGTGCATTTTTTCCATCATAGCGCCGAATTTAAGTGTACGGTTACACTCAACGCAAGGGTTTGGGGTTTTGCCATTTTCATAGCATTCTATAAACTTATCAATAACCTGTTTTTTGAATTCTTCTTTAAGTGGGAAAATATAAAAAGGCATACCTAACTTGTCGGCAACTGATTTTGCATCACTGCAATCCCCTTCGATATACAGTTGCATTGTAGCACCGACACATTGGTAGCCTTCATTTTTCATAAGTAAAGCAGGGACGGAGCTGTCAACTCCGCCACTCATAGCAATAACTGCTTTCATTTTATTCACCCAAGTTCAAGCATTTTATCAATGCACTTTTTGGCTTTAACTATTGTTTCTTCGTCCAGCGTGATTTCTTCGCCACCGTTACCTATTATTGTGTTATAAAGGTCAACGAGAGTTGTTGCCTTCATATCGGGGCAAATGAGTTTTGGTGATAATGCGTAGAAATTCTTGTCGGGACATTCGTATTGAAGTGACTCGGCAATACTGATTTCAGTACCGATAATAAAATTCTTATGCTCACTCTCTTTAGCATATTTCATAATACCCGTTGTTGAGCCAACGTAGTCAGCAAGCTCCACAACCTCAGGCTTACATTCGGGATGAACGAGAAGAAGTGAATCGGGATATAATTTTCTTGCTTTTTTAACGTCCTCTGCGGTAATCTGACCGTGAATAGGACAACCGCCGTTTACAAATTTGAAGGTCTTTTCGGGAAGCTGTTTTGCAACGAAATCGCCTAAATTACAGTCGGGGATAAAGAGGATTTTATCGTTATCGAGCTTACTTACAACGTTTACCGCTGATGCAGAAGTTACACAGACATCGCAGACTGTTTTAAGCTCGGCAGTTGTGTTGATGTACGCCACAACCGTATAATCAGGATTTTCCTTTTTAACCTGTTCGATATATTCCTTGCTCATCTGCTCTGCCATTGGGCAACCTGCAACAGAACTTGTGATATAAACTGTTTTTTCGGGTGACAAAATCTTTACGGTTTCTGCCATAAAGCGCACGCCACACATAATCACGGTTTTTGCATCAGTTTTTTCTGCCAGTACGCTCAACTGAAAACTGTCACCCGTAAAATCGGCAACCTCGATAATTTCACGAGCAACATAGCTGTGAGCCAATATGCATATATCTTTTTCTTTTTTAAGTTGCAGGATTTTGTCCTGCATTTCTTTTACTGTCATTTTAATCTTCCTTTATAAAGATTATTGTACATTGTAGGGGCGATTCACGAATCGCCCATACTCGTTTTATCGGGACGATGTGGGCATCGTCCCCTACATTAGTTGATTAATGATGATGGTCTTCGAATTTAAAGTCGTCCGCGTTATATTCAATACCGTTTTTGTCGTAGTAATCCTTAACGGCTGCTTTGATTGCCTGTTCAGCGAGAACTGAACAGTGGATTTTAACTGCAGGAAGTCCGTCAAGAGCTTCAACAACTGCTTTGTTTGTAAGCTTGAGTGCTTCACTCAAAGGCTGACCTTTAATCATATCAGTTGCAATTGAGCTTGTTGCGATTGCAGATGCACAACCGTAAGTATTGAATTTAACGTCTGTGATAATATTATTCTCAATTTTGAGATACATTTTCATAATATCGCCACATTTTGCGTTACCAACTTCGCCCACGCCGTCAGCGTCGTCAAGTTTTCCTACGTTATGTGGATTTGTAAAATGCTCCATTACTTTTTCTGAATATTCCATTTTATTTACCTTCTTTCATTATTTTTTCCCACAACGGTGACATATCACGAAGTCGGTTGATAATTGGTGGGATTTGCTCGATTATATATTCCATTTCTTCAGGTGTATTTTCTTCACAAAGGCTCAGACGAAGTGAACCGTGTGCAATCTCGTGAGGAAGACCGATTGAGAGTAACACGTGGCTTGGGTCAAGGGAGCCTGACGT
>JAZQYK010000039.1:0-18450 GCA_045633505.1 Candidatus Fimenecus sp.
AAACGATGTTTTGCCTTCGGCAAAAACGTTTCGACGCTGTCGCATTGATTTATATTTGCTTTTTTGCTATAATACACCCGAGGCGGTGATTGTATGGATTTTATCATTTATTTTTGTATTTGTATTTGTGTAGTGATTATATTTGCTGTTTATATTGGAAATGTTGTAAAACAAGGTAAAAAAAGAGACTGTGAAACGAAATCTACGGCGGAAAATATTGACAAAATTAAAACTGAATTTGAAACATTAAAATTTAATGCCGAAATCATTGATTTAAATTGTCGTGTTGAAATGGTTGGAATTAAGCAACCCAAAACAGTAAAAATTTTTACAGTGTGTTTTGAGACTGACAATAATGAGAGAATAAAGATAGATGTTCCACAAGAAATGTATGATGGTCTTGAAGTAGGACAAAAAGGAGAAATTACTCTTGTGGACGGAGAGTTATATAGTTTTGTTATTTAGTTTATTTAACAAACTTACATATTTTTATTTAAGCTTTATTTTTACAAAAACAAGTTGTAAACACAAAAATCCAATGTGAATTTGTATTAAGCGGATACAATCATTTTAACAATCTTTAATTCGGTGATACGTATATGGAATTAAAAGAATTTAACAAAAAGGATACAGCCAAGGTAATCCAATTTGCAATTGATGGGATGCACCTTGATTTGTATTTGAAAAATAAACTGTTGCTAAAACTGTATGGCAGATATTTTTGGTATCTGGAAACCAATCGTGCAACACAGATTATTGCTGCATACGAAGGAGATACTTTGGCGGGTATTTTGCTTGCAGAAATTTATGAAGAGCCGAAAAAGTATTACTCCAAGGGAAGAGCCTTCTATGTTAATTTTGTTGACTTTGTGCAAAAGGTGTTTTTCAAAGATAGTGCAGGATTGTATGATGACGTGAACAAAGAAATGCTTGAAGAGTTTAAGCGGACACATTCGCCTGATGGCGAAATAATCTTTTTAGTGGCAAATCCTGATGTGAAAATCAAAGGTATAGGAACCGTTTTGCTGAATGAGTTGGCACATAGGGCAAAGGGTAAAGAGATTTATCTTTATACGGATAATGCTTGTACTTACCAATTTTATGAGCATAGAGGATTTGACAAGGTTGGTGAAAGAGATATTGTTCTCGACCTTGGCAAAAATAAAGTGCCAATGACCTGCTTGCTGTATTCCAAGGTGTTATAAATACACTCCGAAAAGCAAACTGATTCAGATTGCGACAAAAACGATTTGTAGCAAATCGTTATGAAGAAAGGAAAAACAAAATGAAATTTCTTGACAACAGTGATAAACATTTATTATCAATATTGCCTGACGTAATTTTTGAAAAACTTAATAAAAAAGCTGTCGGATTTAAGTTTATCGGTGGCGGTAGCTACGGCAGAGTTCATAAGGCTGTTCTCAATGACGGTGAAGTTATTGCCGTAAAAGGATACAAACTTCAGGAAATGCACCGTGAAGAAGCCTTTCAGCTTGATTTCTTATCTAAAAACACAAGTGTCAAAATGCCCGAAGTCCTTTTTACTTATGAAGATGAAAATACTGCAATTCTTGCAATGAACTTTGTGGAAGGACAAAACGTGTTAATGCCGAATTTTCTGTTGAAAAGCAAGGAACAGAAACAGAAATTTGCAGATGAGGTTATATCGGGTATGCTTGAATGGCATAGCGTTACAAACGACAAATTCGGTTCATTATCAAATCCTGCCTATGACAGTTGGTTCGAATATTATCAGACAGAAAAGCAAATTCCTTGGCTTAACGGTTTGAAGGAGTTGGCTGATAAGGGAAAATTCAGCAATAAAAAAATAAAGCTCCTTTATGAAGCAACGGAGCTTTTTAACAAGTTGCCGAAGGAAAAGACAGAGGCTGTGCTTATTCACGCCGACCTTAATATAATGAACATAATGGCTGACCCGAAAACCTTTAAACTTATAGCTTTCATCGACCCCTGCGGAAGTATATGGGCTGACCGTGAATACGATTTATTTCAGCTTCGCAATATGTGGGGCGATGCATACGGTCTTTATGAAACGTATAAAAGAAGATGCAAAATGAATGAGTTTACAGATTTCAGGGTTGCTTATTACGGTGCGATGCTTGAGGCATCAATGAGACTTAAAGGTGGTCATATTCTACCGCTTTGGGAGGATTTGAACTTCGCCCGATTAAAGAAAGAAATGAAAAATGTAAAATCCTAATTTGCCGAATAAAGAGACAGATGAATTTGAGTGACAGCTCAAAAACACGGACCGAGCCGACAGACGAGACCTTGTTCCCACCGTTTCGTAGAGGTCGGCGTCCTCGACAACCCACAATTTATCATCTCGCCAATATGTTCGGTTGTAGGGGCGATTCACGAATCGCCCGAACGTAGTTTGACCGTACACTTTGAAACGGCTCATTCGTGAATGACCCCTACAATATACTCATTGGGCTATATTTATAATTGCAATGCAATTCCAACACTCTGCACTCTGCATTCAATTCGACAAACTCAAATTTAACGTGGTGTTTTCATCAAAACTTCCTCACAAAACTGCATCTCTTGCAAAGCTCTTCACATGCGTTGCGGCTTGAAAAGCCGTTGTAGATTTTTTGTGCTTTATTGGAATTTATGATTTCTTCTAAATCACTTTCAAAAACGTTTCCGAGATTTATTTCGCCGTTGTTATCAAGGCAACAGGGGACAACCGTACCGTCTGCAAGTACACCAATCTGGTCACGAAGTCCGTAGCAGAAAACTTTTTCGTTTATATTATCACTTTCAAGGGTAGGCCAGTCGAATTTATCGCCATACTGCAAAAAGACTTTATTGCCAACTTTTGTGCCGCTTCTTTCTTCATTCCAAGGTTTTGGAAAATAATTTTCAAGCCTTGCTAAAATTTCATCATTCAAGCTGTCTTTTCCACCGTTGTTCCATAGTCTGAGAACAACGATTTTTTTGTTTTCAGCCGATTTTGCATAATCAAAACAAGAATCAAGATAATTTTCGAACGAATTTTTATTGTCATTAGCCTCAAAAGAGTGAAGTGAAATTACAGTTTTATAGTGTGAATTTGATTTCAAAAGCACATCTTTATTTTTGTTTAGAAGTGTGCCGTTTGTGGTGATAATAACCTTGAAGTTCTTTTCTTCCGCAAGGTGCAGAAATGCTTCAAGGTCAGGGTGACAAAGCGGCTCGCCGAGAAGATGAAAATAAATATAATCTGTATAGTCCTTGATTTTATCAAGAACAATTTCAAATTCCTCAATGCTCATTCTTCGGCTTTTTCGTGTTGTGCCGGGACAAAAAGAGCATTTTAAATTGCAGATATTTGAAATTTCAATATAAACCTTTGCAAATCTTTTCATTTTCTCACCTCGTTGTGATTTATATTGTATCACAATAAGCGGAATTGTTAAATAAAAACTTTCTTTTTTATTGAAACGAAGTTTAGTATGTGTTAAAATATCCCTATATAAAAAGTAACGGAGATTTTGTTATGTATGATTTCAGAATTGAAACAGATTTAGTTGCGTTTGATGAATTTGTGAAGGCTAATAAAGGGTCGTATCTTCAGTGCTCAAAGTGGCCCGAGGTGAAAACCTCATGGGGCTCAAGATTTTACAGCGGTTTTGAGGGAAATACAAGAGTATTGACTTGCCTTGTGCTTTCAAGAGTGTTACCTGTTGCAGGTGAAATCTGGTATATCCCTTGCGGTGCTGTGTGTGATTACAAAAACGAAACTTTGCAGAAAGAATTTACTGAATTTATCAAAGCAGAAATGAAAAAAGCAGGGGCAACCTGCCTTGTGACAGACCCGCTTATTCCATTGCGTATCAGCGGTGAAAGCCAAGAAGACGGTGTGAATGCTCACAAGTTATTGACAACTTGTGGATATTCATTAAACCCTAAAATTGAAACGTACACATACAAACATCCCGTGCAGACTTATATTCCTTTGCGAGATGCAGATGGGAACGTTATTCCGTCAGATAAAATTCTCAAAAACTGCGAAAAGGGTGTCCGTTACAGTGTGCGAATTGGCACAACCCGTGGACTTGAGTCAAAACTTTATACTTATGAAGACGTGAAAAATAATCCGCAGATTATGGACGATTTTATGAGTGTTATGCAGGATACCTCTAACCGAAACGATTTCGTTTCACGTGACGGTGACTATTGCAAAAACCTTATGGAAAAATTTGAGGATAGCTCTGATATTATCATAGTTTATTACAACAAGAAAAAAGACTGTGAATTAGAAAATGAACGCCAAATTAAAAAGCAGGAGCTTTTAAAGGCGCTTGAAACTGCACCTGAAAAGAAAATCAAGGGAATAAAGGGCGATATTGAAGCAATTGACAGTAACACCAAAAACTTTGAAATCAGAATGGAAGAAACAAAGGATTATCCTGACGATGCAGTAATCCCCGTTGCAGGTGGCTTCACACTTCGTTATGGCGGTGTGGCATCTTGCCTTTTCGGTGGTACAAGAAATATTATCCGCAACAATACCCGTTCAAGTCATTATCTCAACTATCTCCGTATTTGCAAGAGTATTGAATGTGATTGTGACTATCACGATTTGGGCTATGTGCTTGTTGACTCGCCTGAAATCAACAGCGACGGAACTCTTGGCGAAATGAAGCCTAACAAGGATTTTGTAGGTATCAATGAGTTTAAATTGAGCTTTGGCGCTGATTATATGGAGTTTATCGGCGAATATGTGCTTGTGGGTAATAAAATGAAATATTATCTTTATAGCAATTTAATGCCAAAAGCAAAGAAAATTAAAATGAAGCTTGTGAAGATTATCAGAAGATAATTTGTTTGAAGTTTAGAGAGGGGGACAGAATGAGGACTAAAGATATTGAAAAAGTTTTTATAAAACGATGTGAAGAATATGCAAAAGAAATAGGTGCAATTGATACTCAGATTGACCGTCAAAAACACGAAACATATTTTTCGATATATCTTGCAATAAGCAGAATTACTTTTGTTTACAGGACAAAGGTGTCCGAGTTTAACCACCCAAGCACTCTTTTTGCACGAATTTATCTTAAAAAGAATCGTGATGTTTTCTTTCAGATTCCTGATTTGTTAAGTTTTCTTGGAATTGAAGATTTCAGGGCATTTTGTTTTCCTTATATTGAAAACGAAAAGCGATTCAATGCGTGTTTTGATGCACTGACAAATCTTTTGAACGACCATTGGAAAGAATTTGAAAATATAACCTTGCAAGGACGATATGATGAGTTGCAGAATTTGCAGAAGTCCAGACTTTGTAAATTTCACGAGTTAAATGAAGAAGTTATCAATGAATTTAGTGATTATGAAATAGAAACTTTTCAGGCTGAATTGTGTGATTGGCACGAAGAATTTGAGTTTCTTTTCCGTTATACGATAAATACCGATTATTACAGCTTCTGCCTTGGCAAAACTCAAAAAGCAAAGAAAAAATATGTTAAAAAGGTAGAAAAAGACGAAGCAACTGATTATGAAAAAATGCTTTTGGAATTTATTTCAAAGCCCGAAAATGCCGGTTTCAGACCAATGCCTGACGAGTGCTTTGCTTATCGTGATTCACAGGCATATCTTTATGGCTCTGACGGATTTCCTTGTTCCTGGCAAACAGTTGCCGTTTCAATGCTTTTCGGCATAGCTTTGTTTGTGTCAGCTTCATTGCTTGTCAGCTGGTTTTTATCCCGTGGCACAATCGGATATTTTGGCGCTGACTGGTGGATTAGCGGGATTTTTGGCGCTGTCGCAGGAGTACCTATTGCCGTTTTGATGCCTGAAAGAGTAAAAGCAATTCTTAAAGATAAAAAAGCAAAATTCAACAATGAATTTCAGGATATCGTTGAATCAGAAAAATGGACATCCTTTACAAAATATCTTATTCACGGTGCGATTGCAATACTTTTAACCTTTACCGTATGGCTTTCTTCAATATCTATGAGACTTTATGATACTTATGGGCAATACCCAACCATAGACAAGCCAATCGGGTGGACGGATTTTCAATATGAAGATATCGAAAATGCTTATTATATGAACGCCCGATATAACGAATGGGACGGCAGGATTGAAAGACCATCCTATGTAATTGTAATGGCAGATGGGGATATTATAGATTTTGACGGATATACATCTGTTGAAAAAACAGAAGAAATAATGTTGCCCATACTTGAAAAATATGGCATTGAAATTATAAATGTTGATTCAGGGGAGGAAATTCCCGGATACGACAAATGGTTTGAAGAAAATTACGAATAGCAAGGTGAAAAATATGGCGTATTTATTTGTGCATTTTAAAGAGAAAATAACACCTGACGGTGAGCAGGTTTATTTCAGCATCAGCCGTGACGGATACAACTGGGAAAAGGTTAACGACGGTAATCCTGTTTTAACTGCAAACCTTGGTGAAAAGGGATGTCGTGACATTGAAATCGTGCGACTTCATACAGGTGGGTTTGTAATTTTGACAACTGACTTATGTGTTGCAAACCGTTATGACGAAAATCTTCAGCTTGACTGGTCAAATATTAACCGTACAGGCAGCAAATGTCTTCGTATGTGGAAAACTGATGATTTGGTGAATTTCAGCGAAGAAAAACTTCAGCATTTCGGTCGCGATGATTTTGGGTGTATGTGGGCGCCTGAAGTTTATTTTGAAGAAGAAACAGGGGAGTATTTAATCCATTGGGGCTCAACTGTCAAAGAAGACGACTACAAGCACATGTCAATTTATTGTTCTGTTACAAAGGATTTTGAAGCATTCTCTGAACCGAAAATGTTTTTCACAAAAGACGTTGAAATTCTTGATACACATATTCGCAAAATTGACGGTGTTTATCATATGTTCTATAAAAATTCCCGAAATCCGTCGATGAATATGCACGCAACGGCTGACAATCTCTATGGACCATATAAGCACGACGAAAAGTTTGAAGAATATATGGAGAAAGAGGTTTATTGGCCCGGTTCTTATGAGGCGGGAACAAGCTATACTTTGCCCGACGGAAAATGGTGCGTGATGTTCGATTTCTTCGGTTGTGAAAAAGAGAAAATGGGATACGTGCCGTTTGTTTCATCAAATCCTGGCGATATGAATTTTACCCGTTGCCCTGAAAAATTCAGTTTTCCTTACGGCTTTAAACACGGCGGAGTAATTGAAATTAGTGATGAAGAATACGAAAGAGTAAAAAGCGCCAGATATTAAACGTTAAAAGAGTGGGATTTGCACCCACTCTTTTTTTGTATGTCGAGTGTAGGGTACGGGTGCGGACGTCCGTTCCAAAATGAGCAATCAAACCGCAATTGACTATATTGGGAGGCTGTTCTACCCTCAATTTATCGATATAATTGTTTGAAATATTGCCTTTTTACAGCCTATAATTGTTTAAAATACAAAATAGGGCGAAAAATACGAAAAAAGATACGCTTAAACACTATATATTGTTAATTTAATCTTGTAAAATCCCAAGATATTTGATATAATAAGATATTAAAAATAATATGTATAACTATGCCCGAGGGGAGTAGTAAAATGGATAATAAAATCGACAAATTCAATGAGGAAAGACAGAAAGATTTAATTATAGGCAGAAATGCAGTAACAGAGCTTATTAAGTCAGGTAGAGAGATTGATACACTCTTTGTTGTTCGTGGTGAAAAGGGTGGCTCTCTTGGAAAAATTATCGGTGAGTGCCGTGAAAAAGGCGCGGTGATAAAGGAAGTTGACAAAAAGAAACTTGACTTTATGTGCGGACTTTCAAATCATCAGGGCGTTGCGGCAATTTGTGCGGCTCACGATTATTCAACTGTGGAAGAAATTTTGAAGGTTGCCGAAGAAAGAGAGGAAGCGCCTTTTATCGTGGCTTGTGACGGGATTGAAGACCCTCACAATTTAGGCGCAATTATCCGTACTGCCGAAGCGGCGGGAGTACACGGGATTATCATTCCGAAACGCAGAAGCGCATCGCTTAATTACACCGTTGGCAAAACAAGTGCAGGGGCACTTGAATATATGAAAGTGGCGCGAGTGTCAAACCTTGCGTCAACTCTTGATGAACTTAAGGAAAAGGGCATGTGGGTTTATGGCGCGGATATGGACGGACAAGACGTGCGCTCAACAAACCTTGATGGTGCAGCGGTACTTGTGATTGGCTCTGAGGGTGACGGAATGAGCAGAATTGTCCGTGAAAAATGCGACTTTATTATTTCACTTAAAATGAAAGGTCAAATCAATTCTTTGAATGCATCAGTTGCCGGTGGAATTTTAATGTATGAAATAGCATACGGCAGAAAATAATAAACTAACTTAAACTATAATAAATTTTCGGGGGACTTTATTATGGCAGAAAGAATACCTGATTCTCTTATTGATGAAATTCTTGCTTCTGCAAAAAAATACGAAAGCAGAGAAGCATCAGAGAACGTTGATGAAATTTTAGAAGACGCTCAAAAGTTAGAAACGCAAACGATTGTTGAAGAAAAAACAACCGTTATTCCACGTTTCGCAAAAGAGGAAAAGAAAGATTTTGTAACTGTTGCTGTGTCTGTTGAGGATAAGACGACGGTTATTCCTGACGTGACTACTCACATTGAAGAAAGCGGTCAGCTTGGCTTTTCTGCCGATGGAGAAAAAATCGGCAACGAGGATATTCCTGAGGAAAAGGAAGAACAAAAGGAAGAACTTAAGTCTGTCAGCGGACAGATTTCGATAGAAAAAACCCGAATGTTTAACGAGGTTAAAATTCGCGGGGAATATAATCCCAACATTTCTCATAATTTAGGAAATAAGGTCACAAGAACGACTACGGGTGAGGCACAGCCTCTTTCAACTCCCGTTATGAGTGAAGAAAAGTACAGAAAACATTTTATGAATAAGCCTGTTCAGAATCTTGAGAAAACACAGGAACACAGAAAACTTATTGAGTCGTTACCCGAAAAGACAATTGAGACTCCCGGTGTGGTTGTTAAGAAAAACAAGATTTTTACAGCAAATACTGACGGCCTTGAACCGATTCCTACAATTGTACCTGCCGAATATGAACTTCAGCAGGAAAAAATACTTCAAGAAAGCAAAGAAAAAGAAGATAATGACGTTTATTCGGATAATCAGATTATGCTTGAAGGCTTTGGCGAAAATGACGAAGAACCTGTTATTCAGCAGTCTGAGGAAGAGGCTGAGGCGGAACTTCGTGAAGCAAGAAAAGGCAAGGTTGATGACTTTGTCAAAGGCGGTTTGATTTTTAAACAAGAAGTAGAAGACGGCGAGGGCGAGCCCGTTGCGAAAAAACGACGTTTTGAAAGACGAAAGATTTCAGTTGCCCGTGAATATTACGGACCTAAGGATACTGAAGCCGTTTACAGAGTTTTCGAGACTGAAAAAAAGAGTCTTATCGCAAAAATATCAGGACTTTCAGTAATCTGCCTTATTATGTCATTATTAGCAGCAGTTGCAGGTGCTGAAAACGGTAATTTTGAAATATACGGTAACAATGAATATATCTACGTTGCAATTCAGCTCGTTTTGTTGCTTGTTGCCTGCGGAATGAATTTCCGTTGCTTTATTGATGCAATCAATGGACTTAAAGAAAAAACGGTTGATATGAACACGGTAATTTCTGCTTCAGCAATTGCAGGCGTGCTTCAATGTGTAATCGGCTTTGGATTTACAGACAGCGTTGAGTCAAGTGCAAGAATGTTGGCAGGTGCGGCAGTGCTTCCGATGATATTTAAGGCAGTCGGTGAGCTTATCCGTTGCAAAGGTGATATTTCTAATTTTGACATTCTTACTGACGAGTATAATGATTTCTACAGTGTGCAGAATATTCCTGATGAGGATACTGCAAACGAGATTTCAAGAGGCTTGATGCTTGGCGACCCTGATATTAAATATTCCGCAAAAATTGATTTTCCTGCACGTTTCGTTGAGCTGTCACGCTCGGCTGAAGTTACGGGGCCGCTTCTTTCAATTGCAGTTCCTGCGGTGCTCGGCGCGGCGTTGGTTATCGGAATTGCTTACGGAATTGTTTCTGCAAATCTGTTCGTCGGTGTCAGCGTGTTTGCAGGTGCGGCGCTTATGGGACTTCCGATTGCATCAGGGCTTTCGTCAATCGTGAATATTTATGCTGAAAACAAGAAGCTCAACAGCGAAGGCGCTTTGATTAACGGATACAGCGCGGTTGAAGATGCAGTTAACTCAAACGGTGTAATGATTGACGCTTGCGATGCTTTTGTCAGCGGTGGCTGTAATATTGAAGGCATTAAACTTTATCACAAAATGCGAATTGACGAAGCTATTCTTTATACTGCTTCAGTCATTATTGAATCGGGCGGCGTTTTGGCTGACGTTTTTGACGGCGTAATCATTGGCAAACGTGAGCTTTTATTCCCCGTTGAGTCATTGGCTTATGAAGAAAAATTAGGTTGCTCTTGTTGGATACATAATCATCGTGTGCTTGTGGGTAACCGAGAGTTACTTGTTCATCATAACGTTGAAGTTCCCGACAGAGAGCTTGAGGATAAATTCAAGGCAAAAGGCAGAAACGTTATTTATCTTGCAATTGAGGGTAAAATTTCTGCTATGTTCGTGGTAGTTTATAAAGCGAATGAAGAAACTGCAAAATATATGCAAGAACTCGAAAAGGACGGTCTTACAATATTCTTCAGAACGTCTGATGCAAATATTACCGAGCAATTTCTTGAGGCTGAATTCGGATTGCCGTCAAACGTTGTGAAAATTATCAATCCCGTTGCAGGTGAAATGTTTGCAAAGGTAAGGAATACAGATATTCCTCGCGCAGATGCGAAAATCATTCACGACGGAAGTGTAAAAACAATACTTTCTTCACTTCACGGAGCATTTTTAATTAACTCTTATGTGAATACTTCCCGCATAATTCAGTTCGTTTCGTCATTTTTAGGTGTTGCCATTGTAGCGCTTCTTGCATTCCTTTCGGGACTTGCACAGGTTGGCGTTTGGCAAATTATAATATATCAGATAGTTTGGGGAACGGTACTCAGTATTCTTCCTATATTCAGAAAAAAATAATTAGGAGATGATATGAGTGAACGGATTTTTAGAATCTGTTGAAAATGTATTTTTATGGCTTTGGAGCTTTGAAACAATAAGATACACCATTGACGCATTGGTGAAGTTAGGCCTTGCGGCATTACTCAGCGGTATTATCGGCTTTGAACGCGAACATTCACACCGCCCCGCAGGTTTCCGTACACATATTCTTGTATCAGTTGGTTCGGCATTGGTAATGCTTACGTCTGTTTACATTGCGAAGGATGAAGGAATGGTTACAGACGTTACAAGAATGAGTGCCCAAGTATTAAGCGGTATCGGTTTCTTGGGTGCAGGTACCATTATCCGCGAAGGATTTTCTGTTAAGGGACTTACTACTGCGGCTTCACTTTGGGCAGTTTCCTGTATCGGTATTGCAGTCGGTTCGGGCTATATTGTGGGTGCGTTGGTAGCAACCTTTGTTATTTATCTTACGCTTAACTCATTGAAGAGATTTATCGTTCGCGGTTCAGCAGGTAAACTTCTCTTTATCGAAATTAAAGACGTGGGAACACAGATACCTGTAATAACGAAAACAATCAAACAATGCGGCGGCACAATTCACTCAATGGAAGTTGTTTATACAGAAGCAAAGGATTTGAAATTCAAGCATAGAAAAGATACTTCTGTCATTAAAATTTTGGTGTTCCCTAAAAACGATGATTCTCTTGCAATAATTTTAAGTACAATCAGAAGTATGGAAGACGTAGAGGATATTTATGTTGATTGATAACGTCTCTCTTTATGAGGGAGAGCATATTGAGGATTTAGGTGAGGGCGTAGGTGTTGTCGTGTCAAAAAAACACACCTTCGGTACCGATGCAATGCTTCTGGCGTCCTTTGCAAATCCGAAAAGAAATTATATTGCCTGCGATTTCGGGACGGGTTGCGGAATAATACCTTTTTTGTGGCTTCGCGACGGTAAATGCAGTGAAATTTCAGCCGTTGAAATTCAGGAAAATGCCTGCAATCAGGTTGAACGTTCAATTGCTTTGAATAAGACGGACAAAATTACCCTTTATAACAGAGATTTAAAAAATATTGACGATTTCAAAGCAGGTAGCTTTGATTTGGTTACAATGAATCCGCCTTATAAAATTGAAAACGGCGGAATAAAAAACGAAGAAGATTTTGCAACGATTGCCCGTCACGAAACTCTTTGTAATATGGACGATATAGCAAAAAGTGCATCTCGACTGTTGAAATTCGGCGGCAAACTTTGTATTTGCCATCGCCCTGAAAGAGTTTTTGATGCAATGACGTCTATGCGAAATAACGGCATTGAGCCCAAGAGACTACGTTTTGTGTCTAAAAAAGGTGACACTCAGCCTTGGCTTGTGCTGATTGAGGGCAAACGGGGTGCTAAAAACGGTTTAAAGGTTGAAGCACCGCTGGTTGCTTATAATAATGACGGCACGTTAACCGAAGAAATGCTGTCGATTACTGAAAAATACAGAAAGGAGAATTAAGATGATAGGTAAACTTTACGTGGTAGGAACGCCAATCGGTAACTTATCAGATTTTTCTCCGAGAGCAAGAGAAATTCTCAGTACAGTTGATTTTATTGCCGCTGAGGATACAAGAGTCACGACAAAACTGCTTAATAAATTTGAAATAAAGAAACCTTTAATAAGTTATTTTGAACACAATCGGCGTGAGCGAGGCGAAATTATAATCAAAAGACTTCTTGAGGGAGAAAACTGTGCTATTGTTACGGATGCAGGAATGCCCTGTATCTCCGACCCCGGACAAGATTTGGTGTATCTTTGTCATGAAAACAATATTTCGGTTGAATCCGTACCCGGACCGACTGCTTTTGCAACTGCACTTGCAATCAGCGGAATGGAAAGTGGCCGTTTCACTTTTGAAGGCTTTTTGAGTATGAATAAACTCAGCCGTAAAGAGCATTTGGACGAGCTTAAAAACGAAACACGAACGATGATTTTTTACGAAGCACCTCACAAGCTGAAAGCAACGCTTAAAGATATGCTTGAAAATTTTGGCGACCGTGAAATTGCAATTGTAAAAGAGCTTACAAAAGTCCACGAAAACGTTATGAGGACAAGCCTTAAAGGTGCAACCCAATATTTTGACGCGGAAAATCCAAGAGGGGAATACGTTTTAATTCTCAAAGGTGCAGAAAAGAAAAAAGAAGAACAGCCCGTCACTTTGGAACAGGCTGTTATACTTGCAAAGGATTTAGTTAATAAAGGTGTCAGTGTTAACGAGGCTGCTAAAACTGTTGCAAGTGATACAGGCTTCAAAAAAAGTCTAATTTACAAAGAATTACTTTGATTCTTTTGTAGAGTATTTATACATTCTTGCAATTTCCTTTTCAATAAGCCGAGAAGCTTCGTTGATAATTGTGTCCATAGATTTTGGAAGTTGCTCACTTCGCTTTGGCTTGTTTTCACCTTCAAAAACAAGTGACTCGATAATATGGTCAACAAGATTTGTAGTAATGAATGGTGCCAATTCTTTTTTTGCATTTTCATGATTTGGAATAGCACCTTGACGCAAAGCAGTAAGATACACTTTATAAATAGTAAGAATGTAAATGTTTCTTATTCTTGATGCATAGTTTCTTCCGTAAACACCGAGACGTTCCTGCATATAAACAGAAGAACGGAAAACAGTACTCATTCTGACTTCACTATCCTGAGGAATTTCGTCGGCAACGAAAAGTGCGTCTGACATCATTTTTGAATCGGAAAGACCTAACAAATAGTCCGTGCTCACGTCATAAAAGGTTGACGCGCGGCAAAGAAAGTCGAGTCCGCACTCACGGATGCCTTTTTCGTAATGAGAGAGAAGTGCCTGAGAAACCCCCAAATTTTCGGCGGCTTCTTTTTGACTTAAATTTTTGTCTTTTCTTAAAGATACGAGTCTGGTTGAAACTGATGTACTCATAATAAACGTCCTTTTTTATACATTTAGTATAAAAATTATACAACGAAATTAACATTTTGTATATTGTGCAAATCTACAAATTTTTAGGAGCTTTGATATGAAAACTTACCAAATTCATTTAATCCGTCACGCAGTTACAAAGGGTAACCTTGAAGGAAAATATATCGGACATACTGATGAATCCGTCTGTGAGGAGGGTATGGCACAACTTAAGGATATTATGGACAACTATGGCGAATACCCTGAGGTTGATGCAGTTTTTTCAAGTCCTCTCAAAAGATGCATTGAAACCGCAAAGGTAATTTATCCTGACAAAAACCCTATAATTTTAGATGATTTGCGTGAATATGACTTTGGTGAATTTGAGGGCAAAACTGCTGAAGAATTGCAGGACGACGAGGACTTTGCAGAATGGCTTTCAGGTGCAAATCCAAACAAAGCCGCACCGTTTGGTGACAGTCAGGTGCGTTTTAATTACAGAATTTGCTCCTGCTTTGAACAGATTGTTGACGGTGTTATCCGTGCAGGTGTGAAAAATACTGCGGTATTCACTCACGGCGGTGTGATTATGTCCCTTATGCAGACTTATGCACTCCCTGAAGCCGCAATGCACGAGTGGTTGACACCTTCTTGCTGTGGCTACACGGTTCGCATTGACCCGTCAATCTGGTCAAGAGGTATGAAAGTAGAGGCAATATCAGAATGTCCTGCGCCGCAAAAAGAAGAAAAGCACGAATTGTGGGACGTCTATGACCCCGATAATGACCCTTATGACGTGGCATATTGGGAGGATGACTCGAATTTTGCTGACGAGCAATAAAATATTCCTAAAATAGCAATAAAAAATACATTGAATTGAAAAGTATTCAGTGTTACAATAAAAATGTTATATTATGAAAAATATAAGGAGGAAATCCTATGAAAATGTCATTTCGTTGGTATGGCGAAAGCGACCCAATCTCACTTCAGTACATTCGTCAGATTCCAAATATGAGAAGTATAGTCAGTGCTGTTTACGATGTGAAGCCGGGTGAAGTTTGGCCTGAAGAGTCAATTCAGAAAATGGTAAAGCAGTGTGAAGAAAACGGTCTTGTTTTCGACGTTGTTGAATCAATTCCCGTGCACGAAAACATTAAACTCGGCAGAGATAATGTGGATGAACTTTTAGAGGTTTATTGCGAAAACATTCGCCGTTGTGCAAAATACGGTGTTAAATGTGTAACGTACAACTTTATGCCCGTTTTTGACTGGACTCGTACACAGCTTGATAAAGAAGCAGAAGATGGCTCAACAAGTCTTGTTATGTATTGGGAACAGATGAAAGGTCTTGACCCTCTTAAAGATGACATTCATCTTCCGGGTTGGGACTCAAGCTATACTCAGGAGGAAGTCAGAGAATTGATTTCAGCTTACGGTGAATTAGGTGAAGAGGGGCTTTGGAAAAATCTCGAAAAATTCCTCAAAAAAGTTATTCCCGTGGCTGAAGAATGTGGCGTTAAAATGGCAATTCATCCTGATGACCCACCTTATTCAATTTTTGGTATTCCAAGAATTATCACGTGCGAGGAAAACATTGACAGAATGTTATCACTCGTTGACAGTGAAGCAAACAGTCTTTGCCTTTGTACCGGTTCATTAGGCTGTGCAAAGTCAAACGACGTTGTAAAAATGATTAGAAAATACAGTGCAATGAACAGAATTGCATTTATGCATATCAGAAATATTTTAATTATGGAAGACGGAAGTTTTGAAGAAAGCGGACATCTTTCAGATTGTGGTAGCCTTGATATGTATGAGGTAGTTAAAGCACTTGTAGATACAGGCTTTGATGGATATGTTCGTCCTGACCATGGTAGAATGATTTGGGGTGAAACAGGAAAGCCTGGTTACGGTCTTTTTGACAGAGCGCTCGGTGCAACTTATATAAACGGCTTGTTTGAAGCAGTTGAGAAAGGAAGTAAGTAAACCTATGGTACACGAAAATTTAAAGGGTAGAGTAGCAGTTGTAACAGGTGGTGGCGGTGTCCTTTGCGGTGATTTCGCAAAAACACTTGCAAAGCAGGGTGTTAAGGTTGCAGTTCTTGACCTTAATGAAGCAGCTGCTCAAAAAGTTGCAGACGAAATCGTTGCAGACGGTGGCGTTGCAATCGCAGTTGGTTGTAATGTACTTGAAAAAGAGAGTATGGAAAGAGCAAGAGAAATTATCAACGAAAAACTTGGTACTTGCGACATTCTTCTCAACGGTGCAGGCGGTAATAACCCAAAAGGCACGACAACGAAAGAAACTCTTGAAAAGATTGACCTTATAGAAAAAAATGACGATATCAAAACGTTCTTTGACCTTGATGCAAACGGAATTTCGTTCGTATTCAATCTCAATTTCTTGGGAACTTTGATTCCTACACAGGTTTTTGCACGCGATATGGCAGAAAAGGAAAACACTTGTATCGTTATGGTAACTTCAATGAATGCTTACCGTCCGCTTACAAAAATTCCTGCTTATTCAGCGGCAAAAGCGGCAGTTAAGAATTTTACTGAATTTATGGCAGTGCATTTCGCAGACGTTGGCATCCGTGTTAATGCTATTGCGCCGGGCTTCTTCTCAACAAACCAGAATAAAACACTTCTTTGGAATGAAGATGGTACGCCAACTGACAGAACAAAGAAAATTCTCAATGCAACACCAATGAAGAGATTTGGTGAATCAGAAGAATTGACAGGTGCGTTGTTATTCCTTTGCGATGAAGCCTATTCAAGTTTTATCACAGGAACAAGTATCTGCGTTGACGGTGGCTTCTCAGCATACTCAGGCGTATAATTGGTGGTTCTTTTTCCGTTATAGCTCGTCTGAAATGCTCGTTAATACACGCAAGTATGAACTCCGCTTTCATACGGCTCTAACAAAAAAAATAACTCACCACTTATGTTGGTTTTATCAGCATAAGTTGTAACAAAAATTTGGAGGTATAAATATGAACTTAAATCTCAGAAAAAAAGAAGATTGTATGTTTGATATGATTTCACTTGGCGAAATTATGCTTCGTCTTGACCCGGGTGAAGGCAGAATTAAAACTGCCCGTTCGTTCAGGGCTTGGGAAGGCGGCGGTGAATATAACGTTGCCCGCGGACTTCGCCGTTGCTTCGGTATGAAAACTGCGGTTGTAACTGCTTTTGCCGACAACGAGGTTGGTCGTCTTTTAGAAGATTTCATTATGCAGGGTGGCGTTGATACTTCTCTTATCAAATGGGTTAAGTATGACGGTATCGGCAGAACGGTTCGTAACGGTCTTAACTTTACTGAACGCGGATATGGTATCCGTGGCGCTGTTGGTGTTTCTGACCGTGGTAATACTGCAATTTCTCAGCTTAAAGCAGGGGACATTGACTGGGAATACATTTTCGGTACTCTCGGCGTCCGTTGGCTTCATACAGGCGGTATTTTTGCTGCGCTTTCAGAGTCAACAGCAGAGGTTGCTACCGAAGCAGTTAAAACTGCTAAAAAATACGGCACAATCGTATCTTACGACCTTAACTACCGTCCATCTCTCTGGAATGATATCGGCGGCAAGGCAAAGGCACAAGAAGTTAATAAAGAAATCGCAAAATATATTGACGTTATGATTGGTAACGAAGAAGATTTCACAGCTTGTCTTGGCTTTGAAATTGAAGGTAACGACGAAAATCTTAAGGAACTCAACATTGAGGGCTACTACAAGATGCTTGAAGAGGTTGTTAAGGTTTATCCTAACTTCAAGGTTATTGCAACGACTCTTCGTACAGTTAAAACTGCAACAGTTAACGACTGGTCAGCAATCTGCTATGCAGACGGTAAGGTTCATAAAGGACTTGAACTTCCGGGTCTTGAAATTCTTGACCGTGTTGGCGGTGGCGACTCATTCGCATCAGGTCTTATTTACGGTCTTATGACAACTGAAGATGCACAGACAGCAGTTAACTACGGTGTTGCTCACGGTGCACTTGCAATGACAACACCGGGTGATACATCAATGGCATCACTTAAAGAAGTAGAAAACATTGTCAAAGGCTCAGGTGCAAGAGTACAGAGATAAGTTCTTTTTCCGCAATACTTCGTTGCCTTCGACTCGTGGTATATCACATACAACTTCGTCTTGGCAACATTGTCTTGCGAAAAAATAAATCTATCTTAATTTGAGAGATAAAACAATGTAATGGCGATTCATAAATCGCCCGCAAGAATAAAATTTTCCTATTGGAGATGTAATTATGGATAAAGAAAAAATTATTACTCGAATTCAGGACTGCGGTATCGTAGCTGTTGTCCGTGCAGAAACAGTTGACCAGGCTATCAGAATAACTGATGCTTGTATCGAAGGTGGCGTGGCTGCAATTGAGCTTACGTTCACAGTTCCACACGCTGACAAGGTTATTGAAGAACTTGCAAAGAGATACACACCTGAAGAAATCATTCT
>JAZQYK010000040.1:0-5600 GCA_045633505.1 Candidatus Fimenecus sp.
ATTGTTCAGTTGCTTATAAGCATCGGTCTTTTCAAACCGACAACACCGATTTTAAGCTTCGTATTCACAAATTCACTTTATTCAGGCGTTTTCGCAATGCTTGGCCGACTTGTGCTTGTACCAATCGTTAGTCTTCTTACACAAAAGACATTGCCACAAAATATTGAAAAAAAATTCAGTTGCTATGAAGTAAAGGTTGTAACGAACAAAAAGGATTCATTAGGTTAAGAAACATACACAAAAAAAGACGAGGCTATTGACCTCGTCTTTTTTTATATACCGAATTCTCCGTGTCGATATAACCGTCACTTACAAAGAGGTAAGAAAACGGTTCTCTGTCTTTCAACTCCGTCTTTTCATTTAGAACAACATATATTGAGGCAAAAATCAATTATTCATTGAGAAAAGTCGCAAAGAAATGAATGCTGAATAATTAATAATACAAAAAAGAAAAGTCACACTGTCGTGCGACTTTTCTCTTTTTGGTGATCCACCGGAGATTCGAACTCCGGACACCTTGATTAAAAGTCAAGTGCTCTGCCAACTGAGCTAGTGGATCATATTCACCCAACGTAACGTTGGGTTATTTTTAATTTATTTTGCAAAAACCATTACAATTGATGTAACAAGCACAAGCACAAGGAACACACTTGCTGCAATCTTTGTGATAAATGCTTTCTTTGCCTCATCAGTTCTACCTTTGTTCTTGCCAAAGAATGATTCAGAAGAACCACCAGAAATTGCACCTGAAAGTCCTTGCTGATTACTTTCTTGCATAAGAACAAGCACGATAATGATAATTGCCAAAAGAATGAGGACTACACCAAAAATTATTTGAAGTGGTGACATTTCTCGTTACCTCCAAATCCATATATTTTTAACAGCCTTGATATTCTATCACAACATTCCGTAAAATGCAAGTGTTTTTTTATAAAAAAATAGTATTTTTTGTATGAATAATAAAATATATTATGATAATACTATTTTTGCAGACAAAAGTGTTGTTAACGTTTGCCGCTTAGTCTGTACCGACCATTATTTTATGGTCGGTTTTTTTGTATTAGTAAACGAGAAAACGTGGGCATCGACCCCAACACTGTTGGTTTTACTTACGGGCGATTCGTGAATCGCCCCTACTCGTTCACGAAGTGAACATATCGAGCGCGATAGCGCATATCGAGTCAGTATGACATATCGAAAATCCGTTAGGATTTATATCGATGCAAAATCTTTGATTTTGCAGAAACAGTACGCTGTGGTCAGCGTCCCCTACATTTTGCACTTTGCGTTTTGAATTTTGCATTTAAAAAGTGAGCTGTTCGCCTTGGTCGTCTGCACTCAATATTGCACCTGCTGATGGGAGGTTCTTTGTTCTGTAACGGCTTGGTTTTGCGAACTTTCCGTCAACAAAATCAGTTACCTCCTCAATTCGATGACCTTTTTTAAGAGTCATTACAGCAACACCCTGGCTGTCTTTTGTAGTCTTTGCAGAAATGGCGCCTGAATTAAAGAGCAAATATCTGCCTGCACTTGAACGGATTACGTATTCTTTATCCTGCGGTGCATAAACAGAAGCAACTAACGGACTTTTATCAGAATACGCCTTTATAAGCTTTTTACGGTTAGTTTTTGTTTCGTATGCTGAAATATCAACCTTTGCAACCTTACCATTCTGGAAGAAGAATAGCATATAGCCCTTATATTCTTTTAGCACTACCATTGAAATTGCAGTTTCATCAGGCTCCATTTGAAGTTTTGTTGCAACGAAATCACCAAGAACACTTGCTTTCGTATCGTCAAATTCACTTGCTCTTGTTTTATAAACCTGACATTTATTCGTAAAGAACATAAGCTCAGTTGCATTTGTGGTTTCAACGGTGGAAACAATTTCGTCGTTTTCTTTTAGTTTATGCTCACCACTCATACGAAGTGACAACGGAGTGATTTTCTTGAAATATCCTTCTTTTGTAAAGAACAACGTAACAGGATAATCAGGAATTTCTTCGATTTCTTCTTCCATTTCTTCGATTTCTTGTGAATAAACGATTTCTGTACGTCTGTCTTTGCCGTATTTCTCTGCAATTGCTTCAAGCTCTTTAACGATAATCTTTTTAACTCTCGCTTTGCTTGAAAGAATATCTTCCATATCCTCAATTTGCTTTTTAAGGTCATCAATATCCTTAAGTCGCTTGAGAATGTACTCTCTATTGAGATGACGGAGTTTAATTTCGGCAACGTATTCAGCCTGAATTTTATCAATGCCGAAGCCAATCATCAAGTTAGGCACAACCTCGGCTTCTTCTTCAGTTTCACGGACAATCTTGATTGCCTTGTCAATATCAAGAAGAATTTTCTGAAGACCTAACAAGAGATGTAATTTATCTTTAGCCTTTGTTAAATCGAAATAAACACGACGGTTAACACATTCCGTTCGGAATGCAATCCACTCTAAAAGCAAATCGGCAACGCCGAGCACTTGAGGTACACCTGCGATAAGCACGTTGAAGTTACAAGAGAACGTATCTTCCAATGGAGTCATTTTATAAAGTTTCTGCATCAATTTGTCAGCATCCGTGCCGCGTTTAAGGTCGATTGTTATTTTGAGACCTTTCTTGTCAGTTTCATCACGGATATCGCTGATTTCACGGATTGCGTTAGCCTTAACTCGTTCGATAATCTTGTCAATTATAGCTTCAGCTGTTGTTGTTGGTGGGATTTCGGTAATATCAATGCAATTATTTGATTTATCGTATTCATATTTTGCACGTACTTTAAATCCGCCACGACCCGTACGGTATATTTCAGCAATTTGGTCACGGTTATAGATAATCTTGCCACCGCCGATAAAATCAGGGGCTTTGAGAGTTTCCATAACGTCAAAATTATTATCTTTGATAAGACCGATTGTGGTTTCGCAGATTTCACGCAAGTTAAACGAGCAGATTGATGACGCCATACCAACGGCAATACCCGTATTTGCATTTACAAGCACTGATGGAAAGCTGACAGGCAAAAGTGTCGGTTCTTGCATTGTTGCGTCATAGTTATCAACGAAATCAACTGTATCCTTATCAATATCCTTGAAAAGCTCTGCTGAAATTGATTCTAATTTTGCCTCAGTATAACGGGATGCGGCAAAGACCATATTTTTTGAATAAGCCTTACCGAAGTTACCCTTTGAGTCAACGTAAGGATGCAAAAGACTCTCATTACCGCGTGACAAACGCACCATCGTTTCGTAAATTGCGGCATCACCGTGAGGGTTCAACTGCATTGTACGGCCAACGATATTGGCTGACTTTACTCTGCCGCCATTTAAAAGTCCCATTTTATACATTGTATAAAGAAGTTTTCTGTGAGATGGCTTAAAGCCGTCAATTTCGGGAATTGCACGGGATACGATTACGCTCATAGCGTACGGCATAAAGTTGGTTTCAAGAGTATGCGTAATATTTTGTGTTACAACCTCACCTGCACCGAGAATATGCGCATTCAATTGTTCCTCGGTGATTTCGGTTTCAACTGTTTTCTTTTTTCGTGCCATAAATTATCTCCTTATCAGGAATTTTTACGGGCGATTCGTGAATCACCCCTACACTCACAGTTAGTGTAGGGCGGGGGCTTGCTCCCGCCGTTAGTTATTACTTACTTGAGGGTCGTCGAGGACGCCGACCCCTACGTTATGAAATATCTGCAAGGTCAATATACATGTGACCGTTTTCTGCGATAAAGTCTTTTCTACCCTGCAAGTCGTCACCCATAAAGAGTTCAAATTTTTCCTCCATAAGTGATTCAATATTATCAGGCTCAACCTTAATAAGACGTCGTGTTTTAGGGTTCATTGTTGTGAGCCACATCATATCGGCATCGTTTTCACCAAGACCCTTTGAGCGTTGGATTGTATATTTTGCATCGCCGATTTGTTCAAGCACGTCAGCCTTTTCCTTTTCTGTATAGCAGAAATATGTTTCGTCTTTTGTGCGGATTTCATAAAGCGGTGATTCGGCAATAAACACCTTACCTTCACGGATAATCGTTGGCATAAGACGATGAATCATTGTGAGAATAAGCGTTCTAATATGGAAACCGTCAACGTCCGCGTCGGTACAGATAATAACCTTGCTCCAACGAAGGTTTTCGAGACTGAAAAGTGATAATTCCTTGTTTGATTTTGAATTAACCTCAACACCGCAACCAATTACTTTAATAAGGTCTGTGATGATATCGCTCTTGAAAATCTTGTCATATTCACTCTTTAAACAGTTAAGAATTTTACCGCGTACAGGAATAATTGCCTGAAAAGCAGAGTCACGTGCCTGCTTACAAGCGCCAAGAGCAGAGTCACCTTCCACGATGAAGATTTCACGTTCATTAACGTCCTTACTTCTACAGTCAACGAATTTTTCAACACGGGAAGTCATATCGTTACTTGTCTGTAACGTCTTTTTAATGTTGATGCGAGTGCTTTCTGCTTTAATACGGGAGCGCATATTGATAAGGACTTGTCCCGTAATTTTATCAGCATCCAGTTTATTTTCGAGGAAATAGATTTCAAGCTGTTGACGGAAAAATTCTGTCATAGCCTCTTGAATAAACTTATTTGTAATTGCCTTTTTAGTCTGGTTCTCGTATGAAGTTTGTGTTGAGAATGATGAAACTACCAAAATGAGACAATCTTCAACGTCCTGATAAGTAATTTTTGCATCGCTCTTAACGTATTTGCCGTTTGTTTTGAGATAATTATCAATCTGATACACAAAAGCGTTTCTGAATGCTTTTTCAGGTGCGCCGCCGTGTTCAAGAAAACTGGAGTTATGATAATATTCTTTTGCTTGAACCTTATTTGAGAAGCAGACTGCTGCTGTGAGTTTAACCTTATAGTCCTTCATATCTGCACGGTCACGGCCAACACGTTCACTTGACCAGAACTGAACAGTTGACATTTCGGTGCCGTTTGCAATCTCTTTTACATAATCGGTAATACCGTTTTCGTAGCAATATTCAAAGGTTTCAAAGCTACTTCCTGAAATCTGATTTTTAAGTATAAACTTAATACCCTGATTAACAACTGACTGACGTTTGATAGTTTCCTGATAATATTCAAGAGGAATATTGATGTCAGTGAACACCTTTAAGTCAGGCTTCCAACGGATACGAGTACCTGTGTCGCGCTTATTGTAAGGCTCTTTTTGCATTTCGCCTGCAATTTCGCCTTTTTCAAAGTGAAGATTATATTTAAAGCCGTCCTTATGGACTTCGGCATCCATATATTCTGATGAATACTGTGTTGCGCAAAGTCCAAGTCCGTTAAGACCTAACGAATACTCATAGCTTCCGTTTGCATCGTTAGTATTATATTTACTACCTGCATAAAGTTCACAGAATACAAGTTCCCAGTTGTATCTGTCCTCTTTCTTATTATAATCAACGGGAAGTCCGCGACCAAAGTCCTGCACTTCGATTGAACCGTCAAGATAACGGGTTACGACGATTTTATCACCGTAGCCTTCTCTTGCTTCGTCAATAGAGTTTGAAAGAATCTCAAAAACCGCGTGTTCACAGCCCTCAATACCGTCCGAGCCGAAAATAACGGCAGGACG
>JAZQYK010000041.1:0-15342 GCA_045633505.1 Candidatus Fimenecus sp.
ATAACTCAAAACGTGCGGTTTTCGACCTATGCAGTGCCTATGATAATTGGCGAAATACGTCGATATTTGAGAGATTACAACACAATTCGTGTAAGCCGTTCGTTAAGGGACACCGCCTACCACGCAATGCAGATTAAAGAGAGAATACAGAATAATCTCGGCCGTGACGCCACAATTGAAGAAATCGCAAAGGAAATGGAAATCGAGCCTGTGCAAGTGGTTTTAGCCTTGGAAGCCATTGTTGAGCCCGTCTCCCTCTATGAGCCGGTTTATTCCGACGGCGGTGACACAATTTACGTTATGGACCAGGTGGGAAGCTCGGAGAGTGACGAGGATTGGCTCAATGAAATCTCAATTAAAGAGGCAATCAAAAACCTTGGTGACCGTGAAAAGCTCATACTCAATCTTCGCTTTATGCAAGGCAAAACACAGATGGAGGTTGCTCAAGAAGTGGGCATCAGTCAGGCACAGGTCAGCCGTCTTGAAAAAGGCGCAATAAAGAAAATAAAAGAAAGTTGAAAAAATCCCGACACCCTTGCATAGAATAATGCAGGGGTGTTTTTATTTATGAATTGTTTTGTTACTTCGCTTCGTGAAAAGGAAGTTATAAACTTAAATGACGGCAGTCGCCTTGGTGTTGTTTGTGACGTGGAATTTGACACTTGTTCGGGTGCAGTCGTATCCCTGATAATTTACGGCAAAGCAAAAGTTCTGGGGCTTCTCGGCAGATGCGAGGATATTAAAATCTGTTGGGATGATATTAAGGTTATCGGGGACGATATTATTTTAGTGGAATTTGAGTGCCCGCCCGAATGTAAACACAACAATAATTCAAGCGCTCTTGACGGACTTTTCCGCCATAAATAAACCCATCTTGAAAAAGTAATATTTATGTGATACAATTATATCAGCGAACAATATAAAATTGTATCGGAGTTGAAAGTTATGGATAAAAACAGAGTAAGACTTGATATTTGCGGTGTGAAATATTTTATTTGTACCGACGAAAGCGTTGAGCATACTGAGTCACTTGGTAAGCTTATCGACGAAAAAATGTCTGAAATTTTAAAGGCTACTTCCTTCATTTCTGCTAATCAGGCGGCGGTGCTTGTGTCCCTTGACCTTGCTAACGAGCTTTCAAAGGCTAAGGCTGAGGCTGAAGGCTTCCGTAATCAGATTAAGGACTATCTTGAGGATTCTGCAAAAGCCAAAAGCGAAAGAGATTATTATAAAAGAGAGCTTGAAAGAATAAAGACTGAAGCAACCTTTAAAAATGACCAGATAAATCTGTTTGCAAAATCCGAAAAAGCAAATGACGGAGAAATTGATGAATAAAATTGAAATTTTAGCTCCTGTCGGTAGTGAAGAAACCCTGAAAGCCGCAGTGCTCAGCGGTGCTGACGCTGTGTATTTCGGGTTGGGTAATTTTAATGCCCGTCGAAATGCGCAGAATTTTACTGACGAGCAAATTGAAAATGCAATTAAATATTGTCACAGTAGGGGTGTTAAGGTGCATATTACTCTTAACACCCTTATTAAAGATTGTGAAATTGACCCTCTTATTGATACTGTTATAAAAATCTGTAAAAGCGGTGCAGATGCAATAATCGTGCAGGATTTGGGTGTGGCAAGGCTTGTCCGTGAAATCTGCCCTGAAATCGAAATGCACGCGTCAACTCAGTTAAGCGTCGGCACTCTTGAAGGACTTTTTGAGCTTGAAAAGTTAGGCTTTAAAAGAGCAGTTTTACCAAGGGAATTAAGATTTGAAGAAATTGAATATTTATGCAAGCACTCCCCTATTGACCTTGAGGTTTTTGTTCACGGAGCGCTTTGTATGTGCGTTTCAGGTCAATGTCTTATGAGTGCGGTATTGGGTTCGCGAAGCGGCAACCGAGGTCTTTGCGCTCAACCCTGCCGTTTGCCTTTTAAGGTTCAAAACGGCACGGGGCACGATTTAAGCCTTAAAGATTTGTCTTTAATCGAGTATATTCCCAAGCTATCAGAAATGGGTATTTGCTCCTTTAAAATTGAGGGCAGAATGAAACGCCCTGAATATGTCAGCGCCGCTGTCAAGGCTTGTAAAAAATCGATTAAAAATGAATATAATTTTGACACGCAGAAGGATTTAATGGACCTTTTCTCTCGTTCGGGATTTACTGACGGCTATTATCAGGGCAAAATGGGACGGGATATGTTCGGATACCGTGAAAAAGAGAACGTGCGGTCTGCAACAAAGGACTTGCTTTCAAAATATGCAATCAACTATGAAAAAGAGTTGCCGCGATATGACGTAAGCCTTGAATTCAGCGGTAAAATCGGTGAAAAGGCAAGACTCTTGGCAAAATATGAAAATCATATTGCTATTGCAGAAAGTGAAATGCTTTGCGAAGCACCTATAAACAGACCGATTGCAGAGGATAGAATAATCGACTCACTAAAAAAATGCGGCGGCACACAATTCAACGCGAAAAGTGTGGAAATCAAGGGAGATATTGATTATTCATTACCTGTTTCTGCACTTAACGGAATGCGAAGACAGGCTCTTGAGCTTTTGGAAAAAGCCATACTCGGTGAAAGCGAAAGAACAATCAACGAGCCGCCCGTTGCATCATATATAAGCTCTGACAACGAAAGAAACGTTTATTTGAGATTTGACAATGCATGGCAAATCCCTGAAAGCGCCAAGGACTACATAGTTTTTGTGCCACTTGGTACGGACGACGAGATTATAAAAGAAAATGCCTTCGGTGTTGAACTGCCTCACGGAATGTTCGGTAATGCAAAAAAAGTGGAAGAAATGCTCTCACATTCATCAGCATATTTTGCTCTTTGTCATACGCTCGATGCTGTTGCAGTTGCAAAAAAATGCGGCAAAAAAGTTGTGGCATCCCCATCGATGAACATTCTCAACTCACACTCAATGGATGTAGCAAAGGCTTTGGGAATTAGTGAGGCTATCGTTTCAAACGAAAGCACACTTGACCATTTCTCAAAGATTTCTGCACCAATTCCAAAGGGAATTACGGTTTATGGCAGAATTCCACTTATGCTAACAAGAAATTGTCCAATAAAGAATGGCAAAAGCTGTGGCGAGTGTAAACGAAACAGTGAAATCACCGACAGAATGGGCATTAAATTCCCTGTAAAATGCTTTATGGGATATTCAGAAATTCTCAATTCAAGACCGATTTATATGGGTGACAGAATGAAGAAAATCCCCCCTTGCGACATTTTATTCTTTAACTTTACAACGGAAACCACAAGAGAAGTTAAAGAGATTTTAGAGGCTTATGAAAAAGAAAAGAAGCCACAGATAGAATTTACCCGTGGACTTTTATACAGAGGTGTTGAATGATGACAGAATTAAAAATAAAGAAAGTAAGAGAAAATGCAAAAATTCCTACAAGAGCTACTGTTGGTAGTGCAGGAATGGACCTTTATGCTTGTATCGACCAGCCAATCACTCTCAAAAAAGGTGACAAGGCGGTTATTCCGACTGGAATTGCAATTGGGTTAGATGACCCACGTTATGCCGCATTTATTTATGCGCGAAGCGGACTTGCAATTAAACAAGGAATCGGACTTTTGAATTCAGTCGGTGTTATTGACTCGGACTATCGCGGTGAAATTTGTGTCGGTGTTATAAAGCAAACCGACCCTGAATACACAATCGAGCCATTCGAGAGAATTGCACAGATGGTAATTCAGCCTGTTGCGCTGCCTGAAATAGTTGAGGTCCAAGAATTAGACGACACTGACCGTGGCGCAGGTGGATTTGGCTCAACAGGGACAAAATAAATGCAAAGTGCAAAAAGAATGTTCGCGCGAAATATGTGTAGGGCGGGGGCTTGCTCCCGCCGTCCAAAGTGAAGCTGTTACCCATTTCGGCGGGAGCAAGCCCCCGCCCTACACTCACCATACAAAATAGTTAGACAAACTCAAACTTGTAAAAAAAGCACTCTATCGGTTGATAGGGTGCTTTCATTTTAACTAAAAAACTATAGATTGAAATATAAAATAGATTTATTTTTTTCGTTAGGCAATTTTGCCGAAACGAAGCTGTATGTTGATACTGCGAGTTGAGAGCAAAGAAGCATAACGGAAAAAGAAACTATTTTATCTCTTCATACATTTCACTTGCACTTTGCTTTGTTGCGTGTTCGGTCACATTGAGAACTTTGTATTTGGTAGTCTTTTCACCAAATGTAATTTCAAGAACATCCCCTTCTTTTACATCATAGGATGCCTTTACCACACGACCACCCACACTCACTTTTCCTGCATCGCAAACTTCATTTGCAATTGTTCTTCTTTTTATTATTCTTGATACTTTCAAATATTTATCTAATCTCATTATATATCCCTACATTTAAAGAAAAAACAAGGGTCGCTTTTGGCGACCCCGATTTTTACAAAAGTTTAATTATTTAACTGCTGCTTTAAGAGCTGCACCTGCTTTGAAAGCTGGAACTTTTGTTGCCGGAACTGTCATTGTTTCGCCAGTTCTTGGGTTGCGAGCTGTCTTAGCGTTTCTTGCTCTAACTTCGAATGTACCGAAACCGATGAGCTGAACTTTGTCGCCGTTAGCCATTGCATCTGTGATTGATGCGAAAACTGCTGCTACTGCTGCGTCTGCGTGTTTCTTTGAAATGCCTGCTTTTGCAGCAACTGCTGCTACGAGTTCTGTCTTATTCATTTGTAAGTCCTCCAAATAAAAATTTTCTCTTTTTATTTATCCTAAAAGGATTACTCCTTTTTTGATACCAATTTTGCCTCGTCCCAAAGTTTGTCAAGTTCGGAAAGTTCTGTTTCTTTCATATTGAGCCCACGCTCATTTGCCATTTTTTCCACCTTACCGAAACGGTCAATAAACTTGTCAGTTGCACCTGTCAGCGCTTCTTCGCTGTCAACACCCACAAATCTTGAAACGTTTACAACGGAGAAGATTAAATCACCCAATTCTTCTCTCGCATTATCTGTCACACCCATAGTCACCGCTTGTTTAAGCTCAGCAAGTTCTTCGCTGACCTTATCGAATGCACCGTCAACACTTTCCCAGTCAAAGCCCACTTTTGCGGCTTTTTTCTGCACCTTGTCGGCGCGCATCAATGCAGGAAATTCACGGGGAATTGAAAGCATTGATTCAGTCTGGCTCGTCTGGTTTTTGGTCTGTTTTTTAATCACATCCCAATTTTCAAGAACCTGCTCACTTGTTTCAGCCTTCACACTTCCAAACACGTGAGGATGACGTTCAATCATTTTCTTGCAGATTCCGTCAGCAACGTTTTGAAAATCAAACGCACCTTTTTCACGTTCAATCTGAGTATGAAAAACGACCTGCAACAAAACGTCACCAAGTTCTTCCAAAAGCAAATCTTTATCGTCTTTATTGATTGCCTCGATTACTTCATAGGTCTCTTCAAGGAAATCGCGACGGATTGATTTGTGGTCCTGTTCCTTATCCCAAGGACAGCCGTCAGGTGAACGAAGGATTTCAACAATATCAATCAAATCATCAATATTATATTGTTCTTTGAACTGAAAATTATCAATCATTTCACGTCACCAACTTTAAGTATATTTTACTCTATAAATCCATATTTTGCAAGTATTTTTGCAATTTTTTCTCCTTTTGGAAGCATATTTACGTCATCTTTTGCTATTCCTTTAATTAAAAGCATAGAAATTACGTAAATTAAGCCGCCAAAACCTATTCCGACACCAAGGCAAAGCACTGTTTTGATTGAGCCTTCAAATGGGAGAAAACGGTTGCAAAGGCCGAAAGAGGTATATGCCCCGAGTCCGCAAAGGAGACCGCAGATTGTTGGCTTTACAAATACGGAAATAAAATTAAGCTTAATTTTCGCGGTATAAATCAATGCGCCCAAATTAACCACCACGATAATTGCATAGCAAATAATTGTACCAATCACCGCGCCGTTAACGTTGATGCTTGGAATTGCCACAAGCACATAGTTAGCAACAAGTTTTGCCACCGCACCTAAAGAAAGTGAGATAAGCGGAATTTTTGCTCTGTCCAATGCCTGAAGCATATTTGTCATTGGCTGTGACATTGCCATTAAGAAAATTGAATAGCCGTAAACCGCCATTACGGGTGCCGCAATTGAAATACCCGCTGCTGAATTACCGCCGCCATAGAAGGTTGCGAGAATTGGTTGTGCAAGAACACCCATACCGATTCCGCAAGGCATTGCGATTATCATCGTCACACGAAGTACGGATTCAATTGAAACCTTAATCTGTTTTTTATTCTTAACCGCCCAGGCTGCTGAAAGCGCAGGAATTGCACTTACACCCAAAGGCATTGTAATTGACGGAATTAAGTTTTTAAAGTCAAGAGAGAGCGAATAAGCACCGTACAAGAAATTTTTCACGTCCGCATCAAGCACGTTTGCAAGTTCGGTGGAATAAATCGTTCTTATATAATCCATATTATTCACAATCATATGTTCAAGTCTGTTCTGAATTGTGATTGCATCAATAAGATTTGTAATGCTGAACACCAAAGAGCTTGCCACAACGGGAATTGCGAAGGTTATAAGTTTTTTCGCAACAACACCTGAATTCTGTGGCTTCGGCGAAGCTGCAAGTTCAGCCTTTGTAATATTATCCCCTTTGATTTTATAAAGAATCATCAGATAAACCATACCCACAACCGTGCCGAGTGTTACACCTGCGGCAGCGGCAGCAGCGGCATAAGGATAAATCGCACTTAGTGCTTCAGTTTCGTTGGCTACGGTCTTACCGAAAACGGAAAGTCCTGCTTCAAAACGGGAATAGCCGAAATTGATTACCATTTTAGCGCATACAAGTCCGAATAAAAGTTTTCCTCCTGCCTCAAACACCTGAGAAATGGCAGTTGGGTTCATATTGCGAAGACCGTTGTAATATCCACGATAGCTTGACATTACACAACAGAAGAAAATGGACGGTGTAATCACAAAAATAGCAGGAAGCACATCCATATTCTTAGCGGACAAGGCATAAGGATAAGCCAAAATCAGCATTGCAAGAGTGCCGAGAATACCCATAATTAAAAATAATCTTTTTGCAACTCTGTGAATGAGTTTTACATCCCTGAAATTACCCATTGCAAGTTGTTGGGACACCATTTTTGAGATTGCAACGGGAAGTCCTGCCATCGAAATTGTATAAATCGGGATATAGAGATTATAAGCCGAGTCAAAATAACCACGACCAACTGTACCAATCATATTGGAAAGAGGGATTTTATAAATAACACCGATTACTTTAACGATAAGAGTTGCAAGACTTAATATCAAAGCACCATTTAAAAGGCTTTGACTTTTTCTTTTCTTTTCAGCCAATTCAGTCACTCCTTCTTAATTTCCAAGAAATTCTCTGAGAAGAGAATCCTCAGGCACTAATGGAATATCAATACATTCAAATTTTTCAAGTGCTTTACAAAGTTTTTTAGCATCAGCTTTAAACTCGTCTGAAATTTCACTCTCATAAAGCAGTGGTAATGCCTGATTTTTCAGCACACAGCTTTCATAAAGGTGAATTGTATTGATTTTTATATCTGCCAAGTGACGATAAGGGAATAAATACTTATCCTCACCCGCCGTAACGTTTTTCCAGAGTTTATAAGTATTCATTACGGAGCTGTCACGGAATTTGTAATCACGAACCATTCTGCGAATAAACCTCATATTTCTCTTGTTTAAAACGATATTGTTTTTTTCGTCGTAAATCCTTGAAGACACGTTGATATAGATTTTTAATAATTTGCCGACAATCTGTTCGGTAATCACAGGGTTTAAAGCGTGAAGACCTTCGATTATTACAATATCTTCTTTGCCTAAAGTGATTTCATTGAATTGAGTGTCACTTCTTCTGCCCGTGGTGAAATCAAATATTGGGTTTTTAACGGTTTCACCCTTCAAAAGTGCATTGACACATTCTGAAAACAGCTTTAAATCAAGTGCATCAACCGTTTCAAAGTCCTGAGTACCGTCGGGTAAGTAAGGAATATCTTCACGGTTAAGATAAAAGTCATCAAGGCTTAAAACATAAGTCTTGACACCTTTTTCTGTCAGCGCTTCACGAAGTTTTTTTGCAGTTGTGGTTTTTCCTGCAGATGATGGACCTGCAAGCATCACAATCTCTCTGCCTTCTTCAGCTACAATCTTCTCTGCAATATCGTCAATGATATTCTGATATCGCGTCTCACAAGCGATTATAAAATCTCTTGCATTCTCTTTTGCCTGTCCGTTGATAAACTCAAGTTTGTTGTTAATATTAGACATTTTACATCTCCTCCTAACTAATAAGGATATGTAGAGTAAAACTCACTTATTCTGTTTTTTCTTTCAACAAGCTCTTTAAAGCCGTTGATATATTCAAATGGGTATTTAAAATTGAAAATGCGCTCAATTTCGTCACCCTTTGGCGCTTTAAGTTTCGTCACCGCACCGCCGCCGCAGGACAAAATGCTGTGACATTCTTCCATCATAAAAATATTATATATACATTCCTTATCCGTCTTTGCCCAGCCCACGTTTTCCAATGCGCCTGCTGATTTTGACTGACGGTACATATAATAAGGATGATATTTTTCGCTTAACTTTTCATAAGTATAATCAAGCATTTCGGAGGCTCTGTTTGCATTTTCCGTTGCGATTTTCGGCGTATTCTGACCGATTGAGGATGACCGCTTCACAGCGAGAGTGTGCACAGTAATATTTTCAGGGTCAAGGCTTATTGCAGTATCAAGCGAACGGCAAAAGCCCTCAACGGTGTCCGTCGGAAGTCCTGCAATCAAATCCATATTTATATTTTGGAAGCCGATTTTTCTTGCAAGATTATATATTTCTATTGTCTCCTCAGCAGTATGTCGTCTTCCCACAGCCTCAAGGACAGAGTTATTAAAGGTCTGGGGATTTATGCTTATTCTGTCAACGGGGCTTGATTTGATTACCCTTAATTTTTCTTCGGTAATTGTGTCGGGACGCCCTGCCTCAACAGTAAATTCACGGCAATTTCTTAAATCGAAGTTTTCTTCAATCGTATTTATTACGGCTTTAAGCTGGTCTGCCGACAAAGTAGTAGGAGTGCCGCCGCCGATATAAATACTTTCAAGATTAAGTCCTGTTTCTCTTGCGATTTCGCCTGTAAGCTCTAACTCCTTAGTGAGATATTCGACGTATTGCGGCAAAAGATTTTTAGCCTTGTCATTCTCAATTGAATGAGAAACGAAGGAGCAATAGCTACACCTTGACGGACAAAAAGGAATTGAAACGTAAAGGCTGAATGAATTCTCTTTTGACGTTGCGATTATTTTTTCTTCATAATCTGCAACAACTCTTGCCAAATCATACTTTTCTTTTTTCACCAGCAAGTCGCCCAAGAAATATTCTTCTGTTTTTTCCCGTCCCAGCTTCTTTTCAGTATTTATGAGCAATTTTGAGGGTCGAACGCCTGTCAGCACTCCCCATTTCGCCTCAAAGCCCGTGTATTTGCTGAAAAGTTCATACACCATTCTGCCCATTTGCATTTCGTTATCCTCGCAAAGCGGAGCTTTTAAGGTCTTTGAAAAGCCTTGAAGGTTTGCTTCTACAATTATTTCATCACTTATTTCGGTGAGCAAATCAAAGTCGTCTGTTTTCTCGTCGCAAATCACGTGGATTTTTACGTCGGGCAAAAAAATTCTGACGAGCTTTTCCATTTCGTAATGGTATTTATGATTGATAACTAAAAGCTTCATAATTTTCTTCTGAATCTTGTTCTCAAATAACGATTGTATTGTCTTTCAAAGTCGAGAGTCGTGGAGTCGTCGTGACCTGGATAAACCTTATAGTCCCCCTCCAAATCGGAAATTTTTGCAAGCGAGCGAAGCTCTGTTCTTGCATCACCGCCGTAAAGGTCAGTTCTTCCTGCGGTAAGTTTAAAGAGTGTATCACCTGAAAACATTACTCGGTCTTCATTAAAAATATAGCAAACTCCGCCTTTTGTGTGTCCCGGAGTGTGCAAAACGTTAAATTCGGCATTACCCAGAGTGAGTTTCGAGCCGTCTTCAACTAAAACGTCTGCATAAATCGGTTCAAGGCTGTCGCCGTAATTCTTTTTAGAGTCGCTGAGCATTTCTTCATCGTCTTTATGGATTACAACCGTTGCGCCCGTTTTCTCTTTAAGGAAATTCACTCCGCCGATATGGTCGTAATGCCCGTGAGTAATAAGGATATATTTCACTTTTTTATCTTTGACTTCATCAGCGAGACTTTCTTCGCTTAAAGACGGGTCAACAACGGCGGTTTCACCCGTTTCCTCATCTGTAACAATATAAGTGTTAGTTACAAAGCCGTCGTCAGCAACGGATAAATGTGTTTTTACTGAAATCATATTATTTTTTACACCACATTTCTGAATCATAAAGAATTGTCACAGGGCCGTCGTTGAGCAAATCAACCTTCATATCTGCACCAAAAACACCCTTGCAGACATTTTTAACACCGTTTTCCACTAACTTTGAACAGAAATGTTCGTAAAGCTCGTTGGCATAATCAGGATGCGCAGATTTTATAAAAGACGGTCTGTTGCCTCTTTTTACGTCGGCACAAAGCGTAAACTGTGACACCGCAAGGATTTCACCGTCAACGCTTTTAATGTCTAAATTCATTTTGCCCTCACCGTCTTCAAAAACACGAAGCGTTGAGGTTTTTCTTGCAAGGATTTCGGCATCTTCCTTTGTGTCGTCTTCCATAACGCCCAGCAAAATCATATAGCCCTTGCCTATTTTTGAAATCAACTCACCGTCAACGGTGACGCTGGCTCTTGAAACTCTTTGAATTACCGCTTTCATAGTTAACGCTCCACTAATAAAATTCCGTCTATTTTCTCGATTTTAGAAATCAAATTTTTCAAATGGTCAACACCGCTGACGTTAACGGTCAGTTCAATAATCGTTCTGCCGTCCTTCATATCGTGGGTTGAAATACTCGTAATATTAACACGCATATTCGCAACCTGCATAGCAACCTCTGCCATAAGTCCGATACGTGAAAGGCAAGTGAGCTGAAGTGTTGCCTTGTAATCCTCTTTTACGTTCTTGTTCCAATAAGCATTAACCCAACGGGCCGGCTCGGCGCAATTTGAAACGTCCTTCGGCACGTTGGTACAATCCCTTTTATGAATTGAAACACCGTGACCGCGGGTGATAAAGCCGATAATGTTATCCCCCGGAAGCGGATTACAGCATTGTGAAAACTTAATCAGGCAATTGTCGATACCCTCAACGGTAACACCGTCGCTGTTTTTCTTGGCGTTATCTTTGATTTCAACGACCTTGATTTCCTGACGTTTCGGTGCATAATTCTTTTGATATTCCTCTTTGATATAAGGCATCATACGGTTGATTGACAATCCGCCGTAGCCAATTGCGGCAAAGAAATCGTCAACGTTTTCCATTCGCTGACGTTCAGCCAGCTTTTTGATAAATTTCTGATAATCCTCATCGGAAAGTCGAATATAATTTCGTCTGAATTCTCTTTCGATTTCAGCCTTACCCTCAACGATATTTTCTTCTCGTTTTTCCTTTTTGAACCAACCTCGGATTTTGTTCTTTGCCTGACTTGTTTTTACAATATTCAGCCAATCGCGTGAAGGACCCTTGCCCTGTTGTGAAGACGTAAGAATTTCAACGATTTCACCCGTTTTGATTACGTAATCAATAGGTACGATTCGACCGTCAACCTTAGCACCCGTCATTTTGTTGCCAACTGCCGAGTGGATTGCATAAGCAAAGTCGATTACCGTTGAGCCGACAGGCACGTTGATAACGTCACCCTTCGGTGTATAAACGAACACCTCGTCGGTAATAAGGTCGGTTTTGATGGTTGAAACAAGTTCTCTTGCATCATTTGCATCCTGCTGTGCTTCAAGCATTTCTCTAATCCATTGAAGTCGGTCATCAAAGGTCTTTTTGCCGCCTGAAACGCCAAGTTTGTATTTCCAGTGAGCCGCGATACCGAATTCAGCCGTGCGGTGCATATCCCAAGTTCTGATTTGCACTTCAAAAGGAATTCCCTCTTTACCGAGCACGGTGGTGTGAAGCGACTGATACATATTAGGCTTTGGAGTTGAAATGTAATCCTTAAATCTGTTGGGAAGCGGATTATACATATCGTGAATAATACCAAGACAGTTATAGCAATCAACCACGCTGTCAACGATAATACGAACTGCATAAATATCAAAAATCTGGTCAAAATCCTTGCCCTGCATATACATTTTTCTGTAAATGCCGTGAACGGATTTAATTCGACCGCTGATATAAGCCTTTGGCATTGTTTCGTGTACACGGTCACCGATTTTTGCTTTTATATTCTGAAGGAAATCGTTGCCTGACTCGTTTGATTTTTTGAGATTATCCTCAATGCCCTTATATGCCACGGGGTCAAGAAAACGGATTGCCCTGTCCTCAAGTTCCTCTTTTACCGAACGGATACCGAGACGATGTGAAATCGGCGCAAAAATTTCAAGCGTTTCAAGCGCCTTGTCTCTTTGTTTCTGCGGAGACACGTATTCAAGCGTTCTCATATTATGAAGTCGGTCGGCAAGTTTAACGATAATAACACGGATATCCTTGGACATTGCGAGAAGCATTTTTCTCACGTTTTCAGCCTGTTGCTCCTCTTTGGTTTCTCTTGAGGTAATCTGAACCTTACCGAGCTTCGTAACACCGTCAACAAGCACCGCAACGTCTTCGCCGAAATCCTCAGTCAGCTGTTCGATTGTGTAAGGTGTATCCTCAACAACGTCGTGGAGAAGCGCAGCCACAAGAGACTGCCAATCCATTCCTAAATCCACAAGAATATCGCAAACTGCAATAGGGTGAATAATATACGGCTCACCTGAACGGCGAAGCTGGTCACCGTGGTATGAATTTGCGATTTCAAACGCCTTGTCGATTACGGCAAGTTCTTCTTTGTTGCTGTGAACAGCAGCAATTTTTTCGCGAAGTTCACCATAAAGTTTCTTTACGTCAGTAGCCATATTCACACCCCCTGCATCTCGTTTAATTCTTTTAAAATTTTTGACTGTGACAAATCCGCTTTTTTGCCGTTTCCGTCAAAAATCAACTGATTATCTTCTCTCTTTATCAATCCCATTTCGCAAAGCACGTCAATTGACACCTGCATCGTGCAATACTTTTCTATCGGACATTTTGTGCGGACGAGCATTGTTTCAATGTCAAAACTCCACACGTTATACGATTTCAAGAAGTTAAATACGCCAAGTAAAAATTCTCTTGACGGAGTTAAAAATTTTGCTTCCTGAACGTTCAGTTTTTCTTTTCTCTTATATTTTTCATAAAGCCCGATGGATTTAAACAGTTTATCCTCATCGACACCTGCAAAACGGATTTCACGAACCTGCACACTTGGTTTTATCTCACCGCGAAACTCGTTTTTCTCAATGCGGACAGCCAAATCCACCATATCTCCGTCACGATAAGGGAAATCGTTGAGTGTTGCACCGAATTTCATCGCCTGAAAATGAGTATTGCCTTTAGCAAAGTTAAGTCTTAAATGCTTACCCTCACCAACGGGCTGTATTCCCGAAACACGCACACCGAATATGCCAAAAAGCGGCTGAGGATTACCTGCCCCGAAAGGTTCAAGAGTTTCAAGACTTTCGATTAAAGCAGTATTTATATAGGCAGGGTTCAGCTTACAGTCAAGAATCAGCGTTGGCACCGTGTTTTCAACTGTATTTGCATATTCGTTGATTTTGTTGAAAAATGTTTCAACGTTTTCCCGATTTATTCCAAGACCTGCCGCCATTGTGTGACCGCCGAAATGAGTGAGCAAATCCCCACAATGCTTAATTGCGTCATAAACGGAGAAGCCTTCAATACTTCTTGCCGAGCCCGTACCCTCATTTCCGTCAAAGGTTATAACGATTGACGGACGGCCGTATTTTTCAGTAATTCTTGCGGCAACGATACCGATTACACCGTGATGCCACCCTTCACCGCAAACCACAATCACTTTTGAATATTTAAGTCTTTCATTTGCCTCGATATGTTCAACCGCGGCAGTCATAATTTCATTTTCAAAGTCGTGACGCTGACGGTTACAGATATCAACCTGCTCGGCAATATCGAGCGCAGTCTTTAAATTATCACAAAGCAACAATTTGAGGGCTGTTTCAGCAGATTCAATTCTTCCTGCCGCATTGATTCTCGGTGCTAACGAATAAGTCACACCGACCGCACTCAACGTCTTCTCACCAACACCCGCAATCTGACGGAGAGCGTTTACACCGTTGCACGCATTACTGTTGATTTTTGCAATACCGTATTTCACAATGGCACGGTTTTCATCAACCAAGTCAACCACGTCGGCAACCGTACCTATTGCTATTATATCAGCATATCGGCTTAATATTTCATAATAGTTGCCTTTTTCCAGAGCGCAAACCACCTTAAAGGCAACGCCAACACCTGCCCACTCTTTAAAATGCAGGTTACAATCCGCTCTGTGAGGGTCAATAACTGCCACGGCATCAGGGAGTCTGTCACCAACTTTGTGGTGGTCGGTAACGACACATTCAATCCCTGACTGCTTGGCATATTCAATCTCTTCAATGGCTGAAATTCCGTTGTCAACGGTAACAATCAGTTTAACGCCAAGTTCGTTTAATTTATCAATTGCAGAGCAATTCATTCCATAACCCTCAGTAATTCTGTCAGGGATATAATAAATCACATCTGCACCGCGGGAAGAAAGATAGGAATACATCAATGCAGTTGAGGTTACACCGTCTGCATCATAGTCACCAAAAACACATATTTTCTCAGAATTTTCAATGGCTTTTTCAATTCTTTCCACAGCCTTATCCATATCAGCAATCAGATATGGGTCGCAGAAGTTGAAATCACTATCAAAAAATTCTTCAACGTCCTCGTATTCCGTTATTGAACGGGAAACCAAAATCAAGGACACAAACGGGTCAAGACTGTGGCTTTCAGCAACCTGTGCCGCCAAGTCTTTATCAATTGGTGCAGTCAGCCATTTTTTTCGGCTCATCAGTCTCTCCCCTTTCGCAAAAAATCAATAATTATCTAAATTAAAATTATATCATTAAAATGTCCATATTTCAAGGGTTTCATTGACAATTATAGGGATAAATGCAGAGTGCAAAATGCAAAATGCAAAATTGGAGTTTGTCGGGCTCTTTTGTATGGTGATATCACCCTCTTGTCTCCCCTGAAAGGGGAGATGTCACGAAGTGACAGAGGGGTTATTCAATTAAACAACAAACCCCTCAGTCTCGCATACGCTCGACAGCTCCCCT
>JAZQYK010000042.1:0-3181 GCA_045633505.1 Candidatus Fimenecus sp.
TCGGCGGGAGCAACCCACCGCCCTACGCTTACAATAAATGAGTTAGACAAATTCAAAATTGTGTGTAAAAAGAAAACACAGCCACTCGGGACAAGCGACTGTGTTTTTGCAAATAATTACAGTCATCCGGAAACCGCAATCATTTTACAATATAATTATACTTTATTACTTTCAAAATTTCAATAGTTTTAATTTAATGTTTTGTGTCAAATTCAGCAAAAAACGGTAGGTTTTAACCTACCGTTTTGCTTTTAATTCATATAGAAGTTCAACATCATTGCATCGAAAGTGTCAACCGCACCGTCACCGTTAACGTCCGATGCCGCAGTCTGTTCGCCTGTCAGTTCAATTCCGCAGATACTTGCCTGAAGAATCATTGCATAGTCGTTTTCACTGCAAATACCGTCGCCGTCAGTATCTCCTGACTGATATTCACCGATTATCACGTCACCACAATGTTCACAAATATATTCCGCCTCGCCTATTTCACCAAGTCCTGATTCAGTAATTATCCTATATTGGCTGTAATTATGAATACAGTCACAATGAATTGTTGCAGTTTCAAGCGGTGTATTTCCGTCAAAAACTTCAATGTTGTTCCATTCTTCTCTTATACCCGAATAGTAAATATCGGCAAGATTTTCACAGCCGTCAAAACTGCCGTATCCAATCCCCGTTACACTTGCAGGAACAGTAATACTTTCAAGGCTTAAGCAATTATTGAACGTACTGCCTCTGATAGACGTCACACCATCAGGAATTTCAATGTTTTTAAGACTTGTGCAGCCTTCAAACGTGCTGATGCCCAAATTTTCTATATTGATTCCAAGCGTTACGTTTTCAAGCATCATACAATCAATGAAAACATAATCTGCAAGTTCAGTTAAACCGTCGCCGATTACAACCGTCGTCAAGTTTTCGCACTGATGGAATGCGCCGTCGCCCATTGCGGTTACGTTGTCAGGAATATCAACGCTTGTAATTTCCTTGCAATCAGAAAACGCATAACTGCCGATAGTAGTTACAGTTGAAGGAATTGTCACTTCAGCAAGACCCGTGCAATATTCAAAAGCCTGATTTCCTATTGTTTCCACACCGTAAGGAATTGTAACGTTTATAAGATTTACGCTTTTCTCAAACGCACTTTCTCCGATAACCGTTACCGTATCAGGAATTACATATTCCGTTCTCTCGTTACCTGTCGGATAAAGAATAACCTTTGACTTTGCCTTATCGAACAATACGCCGTATTCATCGCTTGAATAATATTTGTTATCGTCGTCAACGGTTACGGCTTCAAGATTGTTGCAAGAATAAAAAGCATACTCACCGATATCCGTTACGTTTGCAGGAATTACAACTTCTTTAAGACTGTCACAATAAGCAAATGCAGAACTGCCGATACTCGTTAAGCCTTCGCCGAGAAGTACAGTTTCAAGTTTTTCGCAATCGTTAAAAGCGTTCCATCCAATTGCCGTTACTTTATCAGGAATTACAACGCTTTCAAGATTTTCGCAAGAATAAAACGCGTTATTATCAATTGTTGTAACGTTTTCAGGAATTGTAACGGTTGTAAGTTTTGGATTGTTATAGAATGAACATTCGCCGATTGAAATTAAGCTGTCAGGAAGGCTTACACTTTCAAGATTTGTTAAAGAATGAAAAGCCTTTGTGCCAACCGTTGTAACACCTTCGTTTATCACAACGGACTTTATTTCTGCTTCAAAATAATTCCAAGGACGTGTATCCCAATCGTAATCATACATAGCCCCTGTACCTGAAACAGTCAGCACACCCGTGTCAGAATCGTAAGAACAGGTAAGGTTATCACCGCAGTTGCCCGTAAGCACACCGTTGTTATAGTCATATCCGTAAACTATTGTTGCTTCAAGCAATGAGTCGTTATATTTACCTGCATCTATCTGATACCATTCAGCTTTCGTGCCGTTGTAATATACTACTTCAATGCGGTCACTTTCGTAAAAAGCCTTAAGCCCGATTGTTGCTACGGATTTGCCTATAAACACAGATTTAAGGTACTGACATTGATAAAACGCCATCTTGTCAATAGTTGTTACACCGTTTCCGATAACCAGATTTTCCAAATGATGACAGCTGGAAAATGCTGAAGACTCAATAGTCGTCACACTGTCGGGTATGACAACGTCCGTCAGATATTCAACCCAATAAAAAGCATTACTTTCAATTACTTGAACGCCGTCAGGAATAGCATAGCTATTAGTTTTACTTCCCGTTGGATATTGAATGAGTACCGTTTTGGCTTTGTCAAACAACGTGCCGTTTTCATCGCTTGAGTAATACTGATTGTCCTCGTCAACCGTTATGCTTTGAAGATTATAACAGTTTGAAAGGGCAGAAACGCCGATTGACGTTACGTTTTCGGAAATCGTTATGTTTTCAATTTCTTGACAAAGCTGAAAAGCATATCTTCCGATAGTAACAGTGCTTTCGGGCACAACCACGTCCGCAAGGTTTTCGCAATAATAAAATGCATAGTCGCCAATTCTAGTTACACCCTCAGGAATGGTTGCACTTTTAAGGTTTTCAAAACGATAGAATGCACAAGTTCCGATGCTCGTTACACCGTCTTCAATAATTACCGTTTTAACCTTATATCTGTAACTGCCCCAAGGAAGTGTATTGTATGCATAGTCATACATATCGCCCTCACCCGAGATAGTCAAAGTAAAGGTTGTGGCATCATAAACCCAAATAAGATTGTCACCGCAACTGCCTGTTGTGTCAGTTGCACTTGCTGAAACAGGAATAATTGAAATTACCATCATAACCGCAAGGATAATCGACAAAACTTTATTCGTTTTTTTCATAATATTTTTCCTCCTTTATGCATTTTTTGTTTCTCAACTACATTTTATTGCAATTTCAAAATTCTTCAATACCAAATACAAAATTATAGATTTTCCTTGCAAAATTGTAGAAAAATTTCGATTGACAAGCATATTATTCTATATTAAATCTCACCAACAAAGAGTTCAACAAATTGGGGTTTGTCGAATTAAATGCAAAGTGCAAAATGCAGAATGCAAAATTAAGGGTCTGCGACGCAATTTTATATATCACCAATATGCTCGATTGTAGGGGCAGGTCTCCGTGCCTGCCCGAAAATTTACCGCAAACTTGCGGTCGGGCACAGAGACCC
>JAZQYK010000043.1:0-22017 GCA_045633505.1 Candidatus Fimenecus sp.
CTAATTGCGTTGTTCTGTAGGGTCGGGTCTCTGTGCCCGACCGCAAGTTTGCGGTAAATTTTCGGGCAGGCACGGAGACCTGCCCCTACAATACACTAAATTAGTAACATCTATAATCGCAACGCCGTTCCGACATTTTGCACTTTGCATTTAGTTCGACAAACCCCAATTTGTCTGTCATCTTACAAAAAAATCCCACCCCGATTTTTCGGAGTGGGAAATTATTCTCGATATTTTTCTTCAAAAATCGATATATACTCACATCATTCGCATTCGATATGATGTAAATCCGTAATCGTGCCTATCGATGTCAAGCGTTTTTCACTTGATAATCAGTCAGCGTTTTCTTCTTCAATCTTATCAACGATTTCCTGAGGAATAGCTTCACCGTGTTTAACGAAGAGAATACAAGCAATACTTAAAATGAACATAATCGGGCTATACACGAAAAGTGAAAGGTATGAGCCTGAAAGCATTCTGACAAAGCCGTAAACGATTGGAGATGCAATCTGTGCTGAGAAGGTTGCCGTGTAATAATAACCTGTGAACGTACCAACCTTATCAATGCCACCGATTTCAAGAACGAGTGGCAACGTGTTAACCGTGATGAACATATTTGCAGCACCGCCGAGAATAAGAGCAAGCCAAATAACAGTCATACTGCCCGTTACAACGTAAAGAAGGAACACAGCCATAAATACTACAAGACCGATAAGAATTGTCTTTTTACGGCCAATCTTTTTACCCATTTTACCTGCCGGAATTGCAGCGACAGCAGAACAAACTGCGAAAATTGTCGTCATAATCGTTGCTTCGCCCGTACTCTTACCAAGCACTTCTTCTGCAAAGAGAGCAAAGAACGTTGTAATAGCGTTTGTACCGCAGAAAAGGAAGAAAAGTGCAGCAAGCATAAAGAGAAGACTCTTTCTTTCACCCTTTGAAAGTTTTTCAGCTTTTCTTGCAGCTTTTTCGGCTTTCTTTGCAGCCTTTTCGTCAGCATATTGATTTCTGTCTGCAATTTCTTCAAGGCTTGACGGTTCATGAACCTTAGTGCGAACAACAAGCATACCGATAATCATAACTACTGCGCCAAGCAAGAATACGTAAGGGAAACTTGTGAACTGCTCGTTTTCTGTTGTAACCTTAACGCCTGTTACTAAAAGGTAAATTGCACTGACAAGAGCACCTGCCACCATACCGATAACAGAACCTACACCACCCATAAGGTTGATAATCGCATTACCCTCTGAACGAAGCTCAGGCGGTGTAAGTGCAGGCATAAGTGCAACTGCAGGAGCACGCCAAAGTGACATTGAGAATACGAAAAGAATGATGAATAACATTGTTATAGGAAGATTTGCTTTTAATGCAATCCACGGAATAAGTGCGAAAAGCACCGCTGAAACGGGTGCGCCGTAAACGATAAACGGACGGCGTTTACCGAGCTTTGAACGGCAACGGTCTGAAAGTTTGCCAAAAGTTGGCTGGAAAATAACACCGAAAATATTATCGAATGTCATAATAACACCGATAAACAATGGAACAAGTGTAATTCCGCCGCCGGCTACGTTAACGTCCTGACCCTGTGTTTTTGCAAATTCTGCAAGAATAGGGAAAGCCTCGTTAAGTTTTGCACTTAAATTTGTGATGAAAATAGATTCTGAAAGCAATCTGTTAAGAATCTTTGTGATGTATGGGTCATAAATTGCCCACGCGATTGATGTTGTGAGAAAAGCAAAGCCCGTAAGTATGGTATGCCAAGTGTGGAGCTTTCCGTTTTTCTCACAGAAAAGTTCTGTTTTGTTACTCATAATTTTTCCTCCAAGACAAATTCAAAACTATACATATTAATTATACAACATATTTTCAAAAAGATAAATATGTAAATAGCCTAAATTTTTTAGAAATTTTTGTACACTGTGTCAAAACATCACTATCTTTATGATTTGTTTTTCTTGACAAACAATGCAAAGAAATGTATAATTACTCTTGCCTTTAAAAAGTGCTGCTATGGCTCAGGTGGTAGAGCACGTCCTTGGTAAGGACGAGGTCACCGGTTCGAGTCCGGTTAGCAGCTCCAAAAAGAAAGACACGCAAGGGAGACACTTCGTAAAGAAGTTGTCTCTCTTGCTTTTTATCTGCATAAAAGAATGACACTTTACACAAAGATTGTGAAAGTGTCATAGTGGGTTATATACTTTGAGAAAGGTCATACCCGCCGAAAAAACAACTTTTCTCGGCAGGTAAAGTGATATTATGCTTCGCATAGCTATATTGTCCTTCGGACAGTTTTTGGCGAATAAAACAAAGCCGAAGCCGAAAGTGTCACTTTTTATATAAAAATTTTGGGAGCACTTCGTTACAAAGTGTCTCCCAATTTTTTCTGTCCTTAGCTGCCCTGCCTATTGGACTTGGAGTTTTTATATTCACGTAATTATTTCCTTCATTTTTTGTTTTGCGGTTTTAAGTGTTTTTCTTAGGAAAATAGCGCTTAATATCAGCGAAACACATTCTGCTATCGGGAAGGCAAACCACACAAGCTCTAATTTTCCCGTCTGAGCTAACAACCACGCTGACGGAAGAAGCGCCAACAGCTGACGGCAAACCGACACAATCAAACTGTGGTTAGGATTACCGATAGCCTGACAAACCGAACCCGAAATAATGCAGAAACCTGCCAAAACCAAATGAACACCGATTATTCTCAACGCCACAACGCCGATTTCAAGCATCGCCTCGGATGCATTGAAAAAGCCCAGAAGTACGTGCGGAATAAGTTCAAAAAGAAGCGTTCCGATGCTCATAATTGAAACTGCGGTTATAATCGTCAACACAATCGTCTTTTTAACACGGTCAGGCTTTTTTGCACCGTAGTTATATGCAATAATCGGCACCATACCGTTATTAAGACCAAAAATTGGCATAAACACAAAGCTTTGCAACTTAAAATATGCTCCGAAAACAGCAGTTGCGGTCGTTGTAAACGCAATAAGAATTTTGTTCATACAGAAGGTCATTACCGAACCGATTGACTGCATTATTATTGACGGCAAACCGATTTTGTAGATATCCTTTGCGATTTCTTTGTCAAAACGGATAAGTTTAAAGCTGATGTGAACGTCTTTGTTATATTTAAGATTGAATATAATTGCAACAATACCTGCCACAATCTGTCCCGCAACCGTTGCAATTGCCGCACCTGCAACCTCAAGACGAGGAAAACCGAAAAGTCCAAAAATCAAAATAGGGTCAAGCACAATGTTTACTATTGAGCCTATCAGGTGAGTAATCATCGTGCAGAAGGTTCTTCCCGTTGCCTGAAGCATTTTTTCAAAGCAGAATTGCCCGAATATACCGATTGAACAGCACATACAGATTGATGCGTAATCCACACCGTAATTTACAATTTCTTCCACATCGGTCTGCGCTAAAAAGAACGGTCTTGCAAAGAAAAAGCCAATCAATGCAAACAAAACGTAGCTGCACGCAAACAAGAAAATTCCCGTATTTGCGATTTTGTTTGCGCGTTCAAACTTCTTTGCGCCCAAAGACCTTGAAAGCAATGCATTCATACCAACCGCCGTACCGCCGCAAACAGCAATCATCAACTGTTGCAACGGGAACGCAAGAGAAACTGCGTTCAGCGCGGTTTCGCTTAATTGTGATACAAAAACGCTGTCAACAATGTTATAACAAGCCTGAACAATCATTGAAATCATCATTGGTCCCGACATTGTGAACAGTAATTTTGTAATAGGCATTACGCCCATTTTATTTTCTTTCACACTCATTTTTTACATCCTTACAAAAATAAACCGTACCCGAAAGTACGGTTTAGAACTCTTATTTGTTTTTCTTGTCTTCTCCATAGCCATAGCCGTATCCGTAACCGTAGCCATAGCCGTATCCATAGCCTTTTTTACTCTTCTTGCTTGACTTGATAAATCTCAAGGTTGAACCGCTGTCAGCATCGTTATGAATACAACCAACCACGTCAACACCTGTACCGCTGATATCATCAATTGTCTTTCTGATTCGACGGGTTGAAGAATGGTCATTTCTAACAACCATTACACAAGCATCTGCATACTGTGAAAGGATTGCGGCATCAGCAACAAGACCTGCCGGTGGAGTATCAATAATAATATAGTCAAATTCGCCCTTTACTGCTTCAATAATTTCTTCTGTTTCATCAGATGAAAGAAGCTCTGCCGATTCAGCAACAGGCTGACTTGTTATGAGAAGGAATAAATTGAACTTTTCAAAATATTTGATTGAGTCGCTGAGTGTCTTTTCGCCGTTAATTACACCTGCAAGACCGGTTTCGTTAGTTGCAGACACGCCGAGTGTTTTGTAAACCGCAGGTTTACGAAGGTCAGCATCAATGAGAAGAACTGATTTTCCGTTTTTAGCAAGTGCCAACGCCGTGTTTGTTGCAACTGTTGTCTTGCCTTCGTTTTCAGCGGCACTTGTGAAGACGAAAGTTTTGTAATTATGTCTCTTTGCTGCATTTTCAAGCTTTGCACGGATTGACTTAAAGGACTCAATAAACATAAATCCTGTTTTCTTGTCTGTAAGCAAAAGGCTTGATTTATCGTTTTTCTTGATATGAACAATTGAGCCGATAACCTTACTGTCAATTCTGTTTGTAATGTCATCTGTGTGCTTAACAGTATCTTTAATAAAGATGATAATACAGATTGCGGCAACGACAAGACCTGCACCGAAAACAAAGCCTGTAAGAGTATAAAGAATCTTACTGTTATCAGCATTTGCTTTTTCAGGCATTACAGGTTCGTCAATAATGATAGCTCTCGTATTGCTGTGAGCCTTGTCTGTAATCTGAGCATAATTATTAAGATAGCTTGTAGCTACTGCATAAGCAACCTCAGGGTCTGAGCAAGTAACTGTAAGCGCGATAACCGTTGTGTCCTCAACAAGACTGCAATCAAGCATTTTCTTAACTTCATCGCCCGAAATTTCATAACCGCTGTTTTTAGCAACAAGCTCCATAAGAGAGTTTGACTCTGTCATAATAATGAGATAGTCACGTGCAAGGCTGATGCCGGCACTGATGTCACCTTGGCTCTGTCCGCCAGTTACGGTAGTTTCACTCTTGTTGTCAATAACAAAACGCATTGTACAAGTATATTGCGGCACGTAATTAACCTTTGCAATTACAAAACCTGCACCTGCACAGATAATTGCGGCAAGAACAATTGCCCACCATTTCTGCATAATGCGGATTGCATATTGCATAAGTGTCTGAAGGTCTATTCCTTTTTCTACGGAATTGTTTTTAGTATTATACTCCATATCAATACTCCTCTTGTTTTATTCCATACTGATTGATTATATCAAAGAAAATCACGATATGCAACGATTTTTACAAAAAAATTCTGCAAAATTATTCTTCGAGCATATTATGTTTTCTGAGTTTTTCCACAAGTGCTTCAAAATCTTTTTTCACTATTGCCGAATCCACGTTATATTCTTTTGAAATTTTCTCCACAATTTCTTGTGAAGTGTTTGTTCCGTCAAGCAATTCAAAGATTTCTGCGCCAACGCTGTTAAAGGTAATAACACCGTTAAAGCTGATTCTTTCTTTTCCCGTTGCAATAACAATTTTACTGCCTGCAACGTCTTTTAAAATAAAGCCGTCTTTAATTTTCATTATTTATTAACCTTTCTATTCCGTTGTAAGCCGTTGTTGCCGCGTCGCTCTCCATATTACACCCGAGAGAGAAGCAAGGTATTTCTCGCAAAAGCAAATCCACTTTTTCCAGCATATTGATGGCAAGTTCCTTGTTTTTCGGGTTTATGGTTTGCTCAAGCAACAAATTAACTGCCGTTGCGGGAGGCATTTTCTTAACTTCATTCGTTTCACTTCGGTGAAGAAAAACAATTGCTCTTACGGGAACTTTTACATTCAGATTTTCGTCTGTTTTCCCCGAAAACGGAGTTCCGCAAGCATACCACCTGCCGTCCTCTCTTAAAAGCGCAGGCTTGTCGTCGTTGATAATTCTGGTATTATCAAGATTTTCAATCCACAAATGAGTATGGGTGGATTTTCCCGTGCCGCTTCTGGCGGAGAAAAGATATGCAAATCCGTCTTTTTCAACACAAGAGGAATGGAGCATCATTCCTCCGTGTCTTAACAATTCTCTGTAAAAAGCCTCGCAAGTCCACATATATTCGTGCTCGTCGATTGACAAATGCGGTATTTCTTTTTGCTTTTCCGCAATAAATTCATCCTTTACGTTTAAAGCAATCTGCACTTCTTCATCAGGGAAGTCAGCCTTGTACTCGGCTGAACGCGTTCTCAAAAGCTCACCGCGGACTTTGTATTCAGTTTTAATTCCTGCAATAATAAATTTTTCCATAATTAACTGTTTGCCTTTGACGCGATACCAAGATACGGTGCCGGATTAACCTTTGTACCGTTGACTCTCACTTCAAAATGAAGATGAGGACCGGTAACGAATCCCGACGAGCCAATCTGACCAATCTGTTGACCTCTTGAAACGTACTGACCGGCAGAAACCCTCAAAGAGCCGGGCTTCATGTGAGCATAAAGAGTTTGTAATCCGCCGCCGTGGTCGATGATTACGCAATATCCGTAAGAGCTGTAAACTCTCGCTAATTTAACCGTACCTGAATCGGCAGCATAAACGGGACAACCCGTACTGTGACCGCCCGGTTTAACGATATCAATACCGCCGTGCCAACCGTTAAGACTTCTTCTGCCGTAATAAGACGAAACGTGAGTAGCACCGCCGCCTGCGGGCCATACAAATCTTCCGCCAAAAGAAACGCTTGAAGATGAGCCCGTGTTTTTCTTGGTACCTACCTGAACCTTTTCGTCAACTGCTTCACGGATTGTAGTTCTTGAAACCTCTTTCGTGGATACTTTAACTCCGTCAATATAAGTTACAAGCTCCGTAACCTCCTGAAGACCGTTAACACCCTTTGTAACAACCTTTTTGTCGCCGATATAAAGCTTATCTGTATTCACCTTGACGGTTTCATAAGGTATTTCAACCGTTCTCACTTCGGTTTTTGTTGTCTGAACCTGAACGAAACCAACCTCTTGTGATAAAAGGATTTGCTGTCCGACGTATATTCTTTCGCGAAGCTCGGGGTTGAGATTGAAAAGGTCGGAGGTTTTCATATTAAACTTTTCGGCAATCTGAGAAACCGTGTCGCCTGACTGCACCGTATAATATCTTGCCTCACTCTTTTTTGTACGAAGTTTTTCATTAAGATAATCAGCATCACGAACAATATTTTCTTCGTCAGGATAAAGTCCCTGAACGTATTCGATTTTTTCAACGAAGCTGACAACTGCATTTGCCTCGCCCGTTTCGTGCTCTGCAAGAATGCTGTCAAAAACAGTCAGCGCGTCCGTCTCGTTTTTAACCGCGCAAACGAAAGCGTTGTTGATATAAATTCCGCAGGCATTCGTAATATTACTGTCAGATTTTTCAATCAGCTTGTCACAGATTACGGAAGAATCGTTAATCTGGCTAAGTTTTACGGGCTTAATTTTGTATTCCGCATCGCCGATAACCTCGTCGCCGGTAGTATCCGTTGCAGTCGCAACTGAAATATCAAGACGGTCAAGCGCCTGTTCACGCGCCTGCTTATAGACGTCCTCACTGCTTACGTATCCGATAACCTCGCCGTTGTAATTAACCTCAAGAGCAAAGGTTGTGTCAGCCCACGCAGAAATAACATTCAACATAAACATAAGTGAAATTACGGGCAAAGCAATGTTGAGGGCATAGACAAATGCTTTCTTATAACGTCTAAAAGCAGTGCGGATATACCCCTTCAGCTTGTCCGTAAATTTTCGGTCAGGTGATTTCTTTGAAAAATCAGCCACAACTCGCTTAACCTCGGAAATAAGCTCACGGAAATCCTCAACTCTTTCGTGGAATACCTTCAAAGCCAATTTATCAATAACAATTATAAGTGTAAAAAGCACTGTACCAATTGCTTTGATTGGTTTCATAAGTAATGAGCCCAACCATCTGAAAAAGCGTTTGCCGTAACGAATGGTCTGGATTCCGATGTAATATATTTGATTGTAGATTAAGTCAAACATAATATTTTCCTCAATTTCAAATCATAAAATCCCAATATATATTTGTATTTTACCACAAAGCAATGAAAAACGCAAGATAAAGAAAAAGGCAGGTATAAAACCCGCCATATCTCATTCTTTTTCAATTCTATACTGTATATCTATCAGTGTTTTAAAAAGCTTGTTTTGTTCCGTTGTAATCTCTTTGATTTTTTTACTTCTCAAATCAATTGTCGAAAGTTGCTCTTTTATAGCCTTTGTAAACGCCTCGTAGTATTTATCGGCAGCAACAGCCCTTGTTATATGATACTCTTTCCCATCGCCATGAGACTTTACAAAGTACATAATGTGATATCCATAACCAGTTTCAATAATACCTGTGTCCCCTACCTGACGAGTTGGGTCAACGGACCATTTTTCAAACTCTTCAACATATTCACCATCACTCTTAACACTTGTAAAGAGACCTCCGTCAGCAACAGATGCTGTGTCCCCTGAATATTCTGTTACAAGCTGAATGAAATTGTCTTCCGTTGGATTTTTCTTATATAAATCAAGGACATCCTGAGCTTTTTTCAGATAAGGTTCTTTTTCGCTGTCGGTCAATTCAAGCTTGTTTCCGCTGATTACATCCTCTGGAAAACTTATAAGAATATGTCTTACATCTGCCACGATTGTTCCTTCATAAGCATCATAATTCGCTTTATCAGACTCATATTCTCTTTGTTTTTCTTCCTCTGTAACCTGATTCATACAAGTTTCTTCAAGACTTTCTATGGTAAGATTATACAGATTACTTTCATCATACATCTTGCGGAATTCTTCTTCATTCAGAGCGCAGCCATATCTTTCCATCATATATTCCTCAAAGGAAAGATTAACCCCTTCAGCATCCTTTTTTATACTGCTAACCATACTGTTAGCTTCTTCAGTTTGAGTAGTTTCAAGAACAATACCGTTTTTATTTGCCTGGTCAATACCATATTTAACCTGAAGAATACTGTCAAATGCCAGACGAACAAACGCATCTTCCCAAGTGGGATTTTCAACATTCAAATCCTCAACCTTAACCTCGGTCAACACGCTATAAACATCCTTATACTCCTGCTCACAGGGCAAAAGAGTATAATCATATCCCAGTTGCTTAAATCCTGAGCCTTCACCAAAGGCTGCGTCATATTGATAAGCGGTGCTTTGATAATTCTCCCATACTAAATAGTAGTAGTACGTGAATTCATCAATACTGATTACATAATCGCCAGCTTTAAGCTCATTTTTAGTGTCACCACAAGCTGTAAATGATAATGTAATCACAATCGCAAGGATTAACGAAAGTGCTTTTTTAAAATTATTCTTCATATCTGTTAGGCTTCCCTTCATAATATACACAGTTTTTGCCGTTTGTCTTTGCTAAATAAAGCTGTTCATCGGCTTTTTCAATATAATAATTGATTGGCTTTTCCCCTGCACCCGCACAGACGGATACACCCACACTTGTGGTTATAGGCTCCTGTATTCCGTCAATTTCTGTCTGGCTAATCTGCATCGTTGTCTGTACAAGGTGTTCGATAAGTCTGTCAACATCGTGCTGTGCCGTTACCACAACAAATTCTTCTCCGCCATAACGGACACAAAGGTCAGTAGGTCGTGAAAAGTTTTTGCGGATACAATCCGCAACGGATTGAAGACAAATGTCCCCTTTTAAATGTCCATAAGTATCGTTGAATTTTTTGAAATTGTCTATATCAAAAATAATTACACAAAAATTATAACCGTTATTCTCACAGAAGCCTCTCAGGGACGGTACGCTTATTTCAAAACCGCGTCTGTTCATAAACCCTGTCAATGGGTCGCCGTTTGCTGAATACTGATATCGTTTCTTTATAAGGGCATCTGAAATATAGAAATAAAATCTTGCATAAGAAAATATTACGCCAAATGCAGTTAACGCTATACAAATTACCATATCGCCTAAATTTATACGCATTATAAATTCATTTACGAACAGCATTGTATAAATTTCCACGCCCATTGCTGACACAAAAATCAAAAATTTAGGAAGCGGTCCAATGATTGGGAGAATTGTGAAAACAATTATAAAGGTTATGTAGTTGTTGAATTCACCGCGGTCAAGAAGTTCCATAATGGAAAAGGACATTGCTTCAACGGCGTACAACAACCAATAAAAAGAATACACGTTTCTTTTTGTCTTGTCCGACAAATACGGTTTTTTCAACCCGTTTTCAATCAACGAAATAAAGCAAAGGGAAATTATAAGGAAAATTATTGACGAAGCAAGAAAGCCCTTGCCGTAATCAAATTTGATGTGAGTCCAGACTGCCCAAAGCATTCCGCAAAACTCAACTACAAGCAACGCCAACGAAGCCGGAATAATTCTGACAAAATTCGTATGGACCCTTTCGCTTTCAATCTCATGAAAAATAGGGTTAGCGCCCTCTTTGTCTTTTCTTACTGCAATAACGTCGGCAGTTTTCATATCAATTTTTTCTTTTAAATTTTTCAGTTCAACGTTAATATAAGTAAACACAAAATCTCCTCCTTCCCTTATCTTCAATAAAATTTTATCACAAAATCAAGTGACTTGCAATAATTTGTAACAACATAACTCAAATTTCATACAATGGTACTGTCAGTTGATAATTTTTTATGGGAGGAATCACGATGTCAGAAAATAAAAACTGTGTTCCGTCAAAAATCAAAGAAGCCGTCTGCATTGACACAAACAGAGTTTACGACTCTTGCGCAGACAAGGATTGTCTTGAGGATTTAAGAGTATATTTCACCTCGTCAGCTCAAAGCATTATTGACAGAGCGACAAACGTCCGTTGCAGAGGCAGTAAAGTACTTAACGCGTTTATTGAAGTTGAAAAAGTTCCTTTTAACCGCGGCTTTTATTCCGTAGATATTACTTATTTCTTTAAAGTATGCCTTGACGTATATTGCGGTCATGCAAATCCGCCCGTAATCGTGGAAGGTCTCACCAGCTTCTCAAAGAAATGCATACTCTACGGTTCAGAGGGTAACGTAAAGGTGTTCTCGTCGGAATTTTCAAGCTGTGAAGCAGATACACAGCTTCCGATGACAAGCACAAATCCAAAAGCAAAAGTACAAACCGTTGACCCGATTTGCCTTGACGCAAAACTTCGCAAGGCTCACGATTGCTATGACCCTTGTTGCAAACCAACAAGACTTCCCAAATGCGTATGCTGTTGTTTTGACGGCGATTTTGATTGTTATGATGATGAGCCTCAAAAAGCCGTTACGGTTACGTTGGGTATTTTCACGATTGTTCAGCTTGAAAGAGACGTACAGATGCTTATTCCTGCTTATGACTTCTGTATGCCAAGTAAAGAGTGCAGTTGCGACACCGACAATCCTTGCGATGCATTCAGAAAAATCCAATTCCCCGTTGACGAGTTTTTCCCGCCAAAAGAAGGTTGCCTGAAGGGTGATTTCTTCACGGGTTGCGGTTGCGGAGAATAATCAAGGCCATTTCCTTTAGTTGCAAAGGAAGTTATTCGCACCCACAGGGCAGTTTGTGTGATTTTGCTTAATTTCGGTCAAATATAAATGATAAAAGCCTCGTAACGCTTTCGCTTTACGAGGTTTTTCTGTAACGTTAACGGAATTTGAGGGTTAGTCCCACAAATTCTTTACGTATTCTGTTTCAAACAATTTTCTGCTTCGGTTAAATCGTCAAGAGTGTTAACGTTAAACTCTCTCTCCGCAATATTAAAAGCAAGTCCCCTATAACCCTTTTCGGTCAGATAATTAAACGTATCACAAAGGTCGCAAAGCTCGGTGTGTGTCTTTATTATCTCAAGCGCATCAGCGCCGAAAACGGTAAAGCCCGTACCTTTTATATTGTTTACGACAGTTTTTGGCTTTTCGATGCAATTCACAAGCAAGGACTCGGAATCCGTCTCAACCGAAAAATTATTTTTAATTTTTTCAACGTCATCTTCAAAAACAAACCCGCAATAAAAATCGAAATCCTTTTGAATCGCTTTTTTGATTTCTTCAGCCTTTAAGTCTATGAATATTTCGTCTGACAACTGCAAAATTACAGTTTCATCGCAGCTCATAACGTTCAGTGCCTCAACAAAGGCATTCATAAGCCCTTTTTGTTCTTGCTGAGAAACATAGTGAATATTAAGGCTTTTATATTTGTTTCCGATAGCCTCTTTGATTAAATCGCCTTGTTTGCCAACCACCACGTAGGTATCAGCTATATCTAATGAAATGAGATTATCCAGTGAATACTCAAGCAAGTATTTCCCGTTTATTCTTCTTAACGCCTTACAGATGCTCTGACCGGTGCTTTTTGTTAAGCGAGTACCGTCACCTGCGGCTAATATAACACCAATCATCAACATCCCCCTTTTCTGATTCGGCGATTAAAGGTTTAATAGTTTATTCTTTTTTCCTCAATGATAATCGGCTTTTCACCGTTGTTACGAGGAAGTGAAATAAGGTGCTCTGCACAGAAGGACACCATCAACAAGAGAAGTCCTAAGAAAATAAACACCAATCGAAGCATAATGCTTCCAACGGCTTCGTTAAGCGATGAGCCGAATACACTCGGCACACAGAAAATAAAGAGTTCTAAAATACTCAAAACCATTGCAATTACAGACACACCGATAACTCGTCTCGGCAAAACCTTTGAAGCATTCACAATACCGCAAACTGCAAAGTCATAGTATTTTGAAAGCGTAAACTTGCTCTTGCCCTTTTTTCTTTTTTCCTGAGTGTAATAAATATATTCATAGGATGAGCCGTACTCATAAATAAGACCACGAAGGAAAGGCTCGTTTGTGTTAATTCTTTTTAAAATTTCAATAAAACTTTTATCGAAAAGTTCAAACTCGGTTGCATGAGGAACCATTTTAACGCCAAAGACGTTATTGATTACCCAATAAAAAACAGTTCTGATAAAATATACAAACTTGTTTTCCTTACTTTGATTTTTTACGCCGAACACAATTTGAGCGCCTGTTTCCCATTTTTCAACAAGTCTTGGAATTTCTTCGGGCGGATTTTGCAAATCGGCGTGTAAAATAACGGCGCAATCACCCTTTGCCTGTTGGAAACAATAGAAAGTGCCTTTTGCATAACCGAAATTCTTTGAGTAAAAAACAGCCTTTACGTGCTCGTCTTTATTGCAAAGCTCTTCAATTTTTTCTTTTGAACCGTCAATTGAACCGTCATCAAAAAATACGATTTCATAGTCGTATTCCGTAAGATTTTGCATTACTTTCGTCGTTCGTTCATACAATTCGTCAAGGGTATCGCGCTCGTTGTAATTGGGAACGACAATTGAAATCAGCTTTTTACTCATTTTATATACCTCTTAATCATAGGTTTTATCCAAATCATATTTTTTAATGATTTTGGGATATGCGTGTGAATACCAGAAAATATAAAGGAATTCATATAAGGCTTTAAAGCCGTCAATGAAGAAACTTATCGGACCTTTAAGTGAAATTGAATGAAGTCCGTTAAGAATTGTTTCTTTTGCAAATTCAAAAGCACCGTGCTCCTGCAAAGCGCCTTTATTGGAAAAGCTCTTCCACAAATACCAACTGCGGATAACTCTTAAATCCACGCTGGGAACAGCGGAAAGATTTACACCCAACGACTCAGTTGCCACAACCTTGCTCATTGCTTTAAGAGTTTTTGGCGCTTTATAAGTTCCGTCGGCAACAACCTTGTCATAAAGCTCGGTACCCGGAATTGGAGTAAAGTGGAACACGGGAGTGAGGTTTGCCTTAACGGTGTTAAGCAGTTTTACCGTATCTCGAAGCTGGTCAACCGTTTCGTTTGGAAAACCGATTATAAATGAACCGATAGTTGTAATTCCAATCTTGTTAAGGATTTCAAAGGTAGGCGCAATTTTTGAATAATCAATATTCTTGTGGACAATATCCTGCATTTCCTTTGAACCCGTTTCAATGCCAAAGAAAATCCAACGGCAACCCGCATCATAAAGCATTTGGTATTCTTCTTCACCAAACATACCAATGCGAAGCTCGACACCCCATTGGAATTTAAGTCCACTTTCGTGAACTTTTTGGCAGAAGTCAACCAAATCTTCTCTTTTAACAACCCAAAGCTCGTCCGAAAAGAAAAATCCGTCTGCGCCGTAATTTTCCATAAGATAACGAATTTCTTCAAGCACGTATTCGTTAGGACGTTTTCTGTAAGTACTTTTATGGAAATTCATATTTGAACAGAATGCGCATCTGCAAGGGCATCCTTTTGCAGAATATATGTACATCATTTTCTTACAGCCCAGATATGTCTGCATATATTTTGATGGGTCAATGAGGGTGTAATCCGAAACAGGCATATCACGAAGGTCAGCAAATTTGCGACAAGGAGTAACAACAATCTTTCCGTTTTCTTTATATGCCAAACCTTGAATTTCAGAGAATGGTGTGCCATTTTCGAGGGCATTCATCATTTCAAGCCAAGTTTCTTCGCCTTCACCGTATGAAATGTAATCAACAAGGTCAAGGGCTAACACCTGTTCCATCTGTAAAGAAGGCATTTGTCCGCCCCAAACAACAGGAATTCCCTTTGCTCTAGCAGCCTTTGATATTTTTTCAGCGTCAACAAGTCCGCGTGATGACATAAGTGAAATGCCGATAATGTCAGGCTTAAAGGAGTCTAACAGCTTGTTGATATTTGATTTGTGCACACAACGGTCTTAGAGCTTTACCTCGTGTCCGTTGTTTTTCACGTGAGTGGCTATTGAAAGAAGCCCTAACGGATTGGAAAGCGCTCTGGTATAATAGCCGACAGAATGGTTTATAAATAAAACTTTCATTTTTTACCTCAAAAAAGATTTTTCTTTAAAAGTTTGATTGCGTGGTGTGCATAATTCCTGAATTGAGTAAACGAAGTTATGCACTTTTTAAGAGTTTTAAGAATATATATGGGTCGCAGATGAAATTTAAGCTGCATCTGCTTTTTGATTTTGATTACCTCGTCAAGCGGTACACTGCTTGTACCGATGGTGTTAGGAGCGTAATAATCGTTACCCCAAGCCAAATCGCTCAAGGTGTTGTAATCCACACAATACTGATAAAGTTCCGTACCATAATAAGGCATCGCAACGTGTATTTCAATGAAATCGGGATTAAGCTTAAAAATAAATTTTTCGGTTGCTTTTATATCCTCTTTCGTTTCCCAGGGGAAGCCCACCATAAAGAAGCCAAACAAAGGAATTCCCGCTTTTTTGATAAGCCCTGCCGCGCGGACACTGTCTTCAAGAGTTGCACCTTTTTTAATGAGCTTCATCGTTTTTTCCGAACCCGTTTCAAAGCCAACTGCAAGCATAAAACAGCCTGCCTGCTTCATTTTCTGTAACAGTTCAAGGGACAACGGCTTCGTTCTTGAATTCGCCGTGAATTCAATTTTTCCGTTAAGGTCGGAATTGATGATTTTATCACAAAGCGCTGACGCCCATTCGTTGTCAATAGTAAAAGTATCCGCTTTAAAGAAAAAGTTTCTTATGTTGAATTTGTAATAACATTCTTCAATTTCCGCAAAAACGTTTTCCACGCTTCTCAAACGAACCTGCTTTCCCGAAATAATGGGAGTAAGACAGTAAATGCATTGTGACGGACAACCCTTTGCAACCGAAATCGTCGCCATTGGCTCGCTTGTATCGGGACGGGTATAAATAGCGTTATTCATTAAATGTCTTGCAGGGAAAGGAAGCTCGTCCAGATTTTTATTCCAACAGTCAAATTTGGTAGCAACAAATTCGTTGACGTTTTTATAAATAATTCCTGAAATATCGTCGATATTTCCGATTCCTCTTAAAAGATAATCCGTAAGAGGTCCCATAATAAATTCTATTTCACCGCCGACCATACAAGAAACGTTTGAAAGGTCAAGTGTTTCTAACAGCGACTTTTTTGGATTGTAAAAAATAGCGCCCTTTATAACAAAAAGACAATCGTGAAAAGATTTTATCCAATTAATAAAATCAAGGTCTTCATAAATAGTTGCATTTGTGATGCTTATAAAAATAAGGTCAGGAGAGAATGCTTCAATATCAGCTTTCACTTGCTCTTTAGTAGCGCCTTCGGTCTGGTAATCCTTCAAAAAGACGGAATAACCCTTTTGGAGCAAAACTGCCGCGGCATATCCGATATCGTTACACGCGTGAACAGTAGCAACAGCAGAATCTTCAATATTACATTGTGCACGGTCTTCGCTTCTTTGATATGCTTTTCCCGGTGGATAAAGCAGCATTACTTTGCTCATCGTATATTACTCCAAAATACTAAATTATTTTTAATTATATCACAGAAATTGTGCGAATATCAAGTGATTGTCATTAAATTTACCGAAGAATACAACAAATTTGACTTGATTTGTCTTTTATGTTAAAATTACATTATTACAATATGCAACTATTTAGAAGGTAACTACGATGGAAAAAATAAAAAAAACTAACGCTTTATTTGTAATAGCATTGTTATTTGGACTAATACTACATTTCTTGTTTGTTATTATTGTTCCATTTACTAATGATGAAGGTTTTTATATAACAATACCATTTCGTCTTTTAAATGGTGACAGCCTTGTCCAACATGAATGGCATCTTACACAGTTTTCATCATTATTTTCCTACATACCGGTATGTATCTGGACTGCTATCAAGGGGTCTGCTGACAGCATATTCATCTTTTTAAGATTTATATATCTTTTGATTCATACAGCAATGGCAGTTGTCATATATAAGTTTTTCAAAAAGTATGGAAAATGGGCAATATTGGCATCAATGGTATTTTATATGCAAATGCCATATAGAATTTTAGCAATCAGCTATCAGTCTATGTATGTTGTATTTTTGTTGTTATTATCACTTTGTCTCATTTCAATTTATCACAAAAAATCTGTGCATTTTTGTATTTTTGCAGGTGTATGCTTTGGTTGCTGTTGTGTTTGCAATCCCCTTTTCTGTTTTGCTTTCGCTCTATATCTCCTTGCTTGTACTTTATGGACAAAACGACAGGCAATAATGGATAAAATCATCAATCTCAAATCTTCCAAGTCCTCGCAAAAAGATAAAAAACTCACAAAGAGACAAAAAAGAGAACTGAAAAAACAAGGAGTTGAGACTCTCCCTGATATTGAAAACTATAATTGCTTTTTCACAAAAGAAGCTATTTTAAGGTTTTCTTGTGGCATTTTCATAGTTGCTATCGTTGCAGTTATCTTTTTCATTTCAACAGGAGGAACAGTTTCCTCACTCCTTAATAACATAGAAAATCTCTTAGGTAGCAGTGAATACGATATTGCTTCTTATTCTATTTTCGATAAGTTAGGAGATACAATCGGGTATTTTACAAGAGCAAATCTTTATATGCCATTTATATTACCTGCAATATTTATAGCATTATTATTTGATAAAAAGAAAAAAGATAACAAACATCGTTTGGCTTATTTATCCGTTTCGCTAATATGGGCAATAATATTCATAGTTGCTGTTTTAATACAAAGTGACGGTTATTTATTTGCTACTTCACTTCCGTTCTGTGTTATTTCAACTGTATGTTATTTGTTGACAGAGAATAAAAACAAGCCCTTATTTTATTGTATGTACATGCCTTGTCTGATAGCTACTGTTTTCCAATATCTTGCTGCAGACACACATTTAGCTACAATCGGAATTGTTCTCGTAGCCAATAATGTGCCGGGAGTATTTTTTGCAATGGATTTGTTAAAGGAAATGAGGAATGATTCAAAGGAAAATCCTGAAATAACAAATAATAAAAATCACTATGGTTTATGTCGCAATATAATAATTATCAGCTTTTGTATTCAAATATTGTTTTATGGTATATACTATCAATATGGTCAGATTTCAAGAATTGGTGCTGTTAAGGCAACAACAGGTCCTTATGCAGGATTATATATGACTGAACGTCAGTATAATAGATACAATAAAACAATACAAGATTTGGATTATATAAAATCTATCAGTGGGGAAAATTCTCCGGTATTATTAGCAACTTATGAAAATTGGATGTATTTGCATTTAGACCGTCCTTTTGCAACATATACAACGTGGTACAGAGGCGTTTTGAATCTTGAACAATTGAAAGCTTATTATAAAGAAAATCCTGAAAAATCACCTAAATATGTTTATATTGAATCCTCGGACACAAATAGCCCAACGGTTCAAATCACCATGGATATTGTCGGTCAAATGTTTATATTTACAAAAGAAGACTTATCAAATGGCGCTCTTCTGATTATAGAAGGTCGTAAATACTAAAAATACAGATTGGATAAATAAAAGCCAAGTCATAAATGACTTGGCTTTTATTGGTGGAGCATAGGGGACTTGAACCCCTGACCCCCACACTGCCAGTGTGATGCGCTCCCAGCTGCGCTAATGCCCCGAATGACTTGATTTTAGCATAATTTTTATTCAATTTCAATATTCAGAATGTGCATTATTATAGCTAATTTGATTTTTTCTTTAATATATGCTAAAATAAAATATCAAAATTTGTAGGTGATATTTTGGAATTTCTAACAAAGGAATACAGCTTTCCTTCACATTCAGGATTGTGTGATATATATGCTCAGAGTGCTGCACCAATTGACTACGGCTCAATCAAAGGTATTGTGCAGATTTCTCACGGTATGGCGGAGTTTTCTAACAGATATGCACGTTTTGCTCTTGAGCTTTGTAAAGAGGGCTATGCAGTGTTTATCAGTGACCATATCGGTCACGGCTCGTCTGTAACAGACCGTGAAATGCTGGGTTTTTTCGGTGAAACCGATGGTGAGGTGCATTTTGTCGAGGACTTGAAGGCGCTGACTGATATTATAAAAAGTGAATATCCTGATTTGCCGTTTTTTATGTTGGGGCACGGTATGGGAAGTCTTATTGCGAGAAAATATACTGCAAAATATGGCTATCTTCTTGATGGTGTAATTTACACAGGCACAAGTGGTGAAAATAACGCCATTGGCATTGGTATTCAACTTGCAAATACTTATATTAAGCAAAACGGACCAATGCACCGTTCAGAGCTTATTGACACGATTGCCTTTGGCGCTTACAACAGAAAAACCGAGAAAAGAACACCTTGCGATTGGGTGTCCCGCGATGAAGCAGAGGTTGATAAATTCATTGCCGATGAGCTTTGCGGATACAAATATACAGTCAGCGGTATGAAAGCCTTGTTTAATATGCTCAAGCAGGTTTCTTCTCGCCGTTGGTACAATTCAGTGCCTCTCAGTATGCCGATTTTGATGCTTTCCGGCTCAAAAGACCCTGTTGGAGATTACGGCAAGGGCGTTGACGAGGTTTATAAACGTCTTAAAAAGTCAGGGCACAAATTTGTTACGATGAAGCTGTATGAAGATGCGCGTCACGAAATTCTTAACGAAACCAATCGTCAAGAGGTTTATGAGGACGTTATTAACTGGCTCAACGAAAGAATTGAGCTTCAAAAAGAAACTCCTGCACCGATTGTACCTGCAATTGACGAGCTTCCCGATGAAGAAGAGTTGGCTGAAATCAACGAGAAAAAGGTTGAGGAAATTTTGGAACAGGTTGAAGAAATTATCCCCACAGCCGAAGATTCCATTGAAGAAAAAATCAAAGAAGACGTTGAAGAAATCGTAGCTGAAATAGTAGTAGAACTTGAATAACAAAAAAGGTCGGTTTTAGAGGCGCACTCCGTAAGGAAGTGCGCCTCAGTTATATTCGCCTATTTACACACCGAAAAAGAAATGTTATTTTCGGCAAGTATTTACCTTTCTCAAAGTATGCAAAAGCGAAAACGAGCCTGACATTGATTGGCGCGGATTTTGCAAAAATATGATACCGATAAGATTTACCCGTCAAATGCTCAAGACCGAAAAGATGCTTGTGCGTCTTAAAATGAACGACGGTCGTCATTTTTTCGACAAAGAGTCCGGTTTGGTGACAATGACTGATGAAGCTCTTGCGTTCTATAATTCTGATTCTGATTTTGATTTGGATTTGGAATAACTGATACAAAAATTTTTTAAAAGAGACACTTTGAAAAAGGTGTTTCTTTTTTCTTTAAACAAAAATGACACCTTCTTATTTTGAAAGTGTCATTTGTTTTATGCGAAAAAAACGAAAGAGACAGGTTTTTGCCCTGTCTCTTATTTTACAACTATTATTTATTTGTTAAAAGCTGATTTTGTATTCCAGATATTCGCCGCATATTCGTTAATTGCGCGGTCTGCTGCAAAACGGCCTGCACCTGAAATATTCATAAGTGACATCTTGTTCCAATTATCACGGTCAAGGAAGTCCTTAGCCATTCTCTGTTGAGCATTTCTGTAATCCTCAAAGTCGGCAAGAACCATATAAGGGTCGTGGTGAATAATCGTTGACGTTACCTCGTGGAACAAATTTCCGCCGATGCCGTTCTGATTTGCAAAATCAAGAATTTTACGGATTTCAGAATTGTTGTTATAGAAATTCTGCGGAACATAGCCCTGCTTCTGCAACTGCTGAACCTCAGGAGTTTTCATACCGAAGATATAGATGTTATCTTCACCAACTGCCTCATAGATTTCAACGTTTGCACCGTCCATTGTGCCAAGTGTTACTGCGCCGTTAAGCATAAGTTTCATATTACCCGTACCTGAAGCCTCTGTACTTGCAAGTGAAATCTGCTCTGAAACGTCAGCCGCAGGCATAAGTTTTTCAGCAAGTGTCACGTTGTAATCTTCAACGTAAACAACTTTAAGTCTGCCCTTAACGTCAGGGTCGTTGTTAATCATATCAGCAAGTGCGCAGATGAAAGAAATAATCTTCTTTGCTACGAAATAGCCTGAAGCAGCCTTTGCGCCGAAAATATACGTGTGAGGAATAAACTCACCGTTTGGATTTTCTTTGATTGCAAGGTACTGTGAAAGAATATTGAGCGCATTAAGGTGCTGACGCTTATATTCGTGAAGACGCTTAACCTGAACATCGAAGATTGAATCAGGGTCAAGTTTGATACCGTTGTGTTTAAGCACGTATTTTGCAAATTCTTCTTTATTTGCACGTTTAATTTTGCCGAGCTCGTCAAGAACAGCCTTGTCGTCCTTGAATTTTCTCAAATCAAGAAGTGTGTCAGCATTTTTTACAAAACCGTCACCGATAGTTTCTGTAAGGAAACCGGTGAGCTTCGGGTTTGCCTGACAAAGCCAACGGCGATGAGCAATACCGTTCGTAACGTTTGTGAACTTGTCAGGTGTAATTGCATAGAAATCAGAGAAAACAGTATCTTTAAGAATGTCGCTGTGAAGCGCAGAAACACCGTTTACGCAATGTGAACCTGCAACACAAAGGTTAGCCATTCTGACAACACCGTTTGAAATAACTGCCATTCTTTCAACCGTATCAGCATTCTGTGTGCTTTGCCATACGTAAGCACGGAAACGATTGTCAATTTCCTTTGTGATTTGCCAGATACGAGGCATAAGACGTTTATAAAGGTCTTCAGGCCAACATTCAAGCGCTTCTTTCATAACCGTATGGTTTGTATAAGCCACAGTGTTTGTAACGATGTTCCAAGCCTCATCCCAACCGTAACCGCATTCGTCGAGCATAATTCTCATAAGCTCAGGAATTGCCATTGTCGGATGAGTGTCGTTAACGTGGATTGCGACCTTATCAGCAAAATTATCCATTGTGCCGAATTCGCGAAGGTGATGCTGAACAATATCCTGAATAGATGCTGAAACAAGGAAATACTGCTGACGAAGACGAAGTGATTTTCCTTCTGGATGGTTGTCAGCAGGATAAAGAACCTTACTGATTACCTCAGCCATAGCATTTCTTTCCATAGCTCTCATATAGTCACCCTGATTAAAGAGTGCCATATCAAGACCCGGTGCTTTTG
>JAZQYK010000044.1:0-7977 GCA_045633505.1 Candidatus Fimenecus sp.
TGCTCCCGCCGAAATAGGTAACAGCTTCACTTTGGACGGCGGGAGCAAGCCCCCGCCCTACACATATTTCGTCGAACATTCATTTTGCACTTTGCATTTTGTGCTTTGCATTCTGTTCGATAAACTCCAATTTGTCAAAACAAAAAAGGTGGAGATTTCTCTCCACCTTAGTTTGTTTGATATTTTATTCTTCATCTTTCTTTTTGGCTTTCTTATGATGCTTAATTCTCACAACAAGAATTACCACACCAACGCCAACGACAAGCACAGCTAAAACGCACGGTACAACAATGCTGATTGCAGGGTGCATATAAGGTGAAACAACCTCCATCTCAGGAAGTGTGTAAAGTGCTGAACCGTCATTTTCGCCATAAGGAATACGGATTACGCTGACAGAATAACTGTTCATATAATATGAAACCGTGTTATTCTCAATAGTAAGAGTCTCCTCACTCGGTGCAACGTGAAGTTGCTCATCAAATTTGTTACAAGCTGACTTAAACTTCTCTGACATATACTGAACCGTTGGATTTTTCGCATTTTCAAAGCCGTCAAGCTGAACGTCCAAGGTCTGCGCCTTATTCGTTGTATTTACAACCTTAACATAAACGACCTGATTTTCCGTATCAACCGTTGCAGAGTGATAAATCCCCTCACCCGACATATCAAAATCAGTTGTAATATAATTAGTGCCCGTATTGTTGGCAAGAATCATCTGTGCATAATAATCAGCAGTAAGAAGAATGCTGTCATCATTCGTCCAAATCAATGCGTTTTTATCTTTAGAAATATCTGAATTAGCAATCGCATAACGGTCAGACGCCATCATTACAATATCAGAATTCTTTTCAAGGCTTAATAAAAATGCTGAATTTTCAAGAGCAGACCAGATATTATTTCTCGTTACACCCTTGCCGATACCGTCGGCTTTTGAGTCGAATTCGTCAACAACAATTTTTGCTCCGACTCTTTCATAGCCGTCATATCTTTCAAGATTTTCATAAAGAGAATTAACTTTCACGAAAGATTCGTTAACAAGAACGTTTTTATAAATCGAATTAACCTTTGTCATATCGTCCTTGAAATCCTGACTGTCAAGTTCTTCATCGAATGCAGAAATCACCTGAAGGTCAGGATATTTTTCTTTAATTGCTCTGTAAGCACTTGTGAAATTTTCCCAATACGTTTTACCGATATTGTATTTGCCAAGTGAAATATAATTAAGGTCAAACGGTTCAGGATGTCCGTCCTCAGCTCGTTTTGCACCCCATTCGGTAGTTACGTCCCCCGTTGCATATTCAAGCATATCAAGAATATTTTGGACAATTTCCTTAAAAATTTCCGTGTCGTTCTTAACTGAAAGTTTTTCGACGTATAAATTCCAGAGTCCGTCACTCATTTCACCGTTTGCATAAGTTTCAAGCGTTTCTGTATATTGGTCGGCATATTCATTTATAACACCGATATTGAATTCGGGAATTGCCTCTGCACCCAAATCTTCACAAAGCAGAAGATATTCATAGAAGCCCATCTCGTTGGAGTTGTCATAATAACCCGTCTCGTCATTGAGCATTTCAAAAGCAGGGGTACGGTTATAAACTGCGCCAAGAGAGTCTTTCCAACCGTGAACACCGTTACCTCTGTCAAGATAGAAATATTCAGAAAAACGGATAAATGCAGGTGAAAGTTCTTTCAGCGCATTTACCATTTCAGCATTTAACGTTACGTTTTTCCAAGTTTCCGTACCGTAACCATAACTTGATTTCGGCACGAGAGAGAAGTTATCAAAATGAACAAGACCGCTTCCCACAAAGTCCATAGCCAACGAACCTATGCTTGTTGACTCAGATACGATTTCAAGCGTAATCTTTGTCCAATCAGTACAGTTTGAAATATCAACAGGGTATTTTTCGATATTGCCTCTACCCGTAATATAGACTTCAAGAGTGCCTTCAAAACTCACGTTTTTAAAATATGCCGTCAAAACGTAGGTTTCGCCTTCAACAAATTTCATATTACCAGATGATGCCTTTGAAATAAAGTATTCTGATTTTTCAAAATCCTCGTCATAGCCCACGTTCTTGATTGAAGTGCCTTCTATGGTATTGATTGCGCCCACCTTTGTTTGTTCGCCGTTCACACCTATTGCAACGGCAACTCCAAAATGATAATTACAATTCCAAGCTGAATAAGGTCTTTCGGTCAACTCAAAGGAACCGTCGTTTATCAGATTACCCACAAGACTGCTGTTAATTTCAAAAGCGCTGTCATCAAGCGAAATACCGTAAAGTTTATCGCTGATTTCATAAGAAATGTTATCCGCAGAAATATTTATTGTGTTAGATAATACAGATTTTGACGAACCCGTAAAGCAAAAAGCAGCGCTTAAAACCAAAACGACTGCCATCAGCATTGCAAAAAATCTTTTCACAAAACGCATCTCCTTTGTTTTACTAAATTACTGACCATAAAATATCATTATATATTTTAACAGTTTTCTATAAATATGTCGAGTAGTTTTTACAAATTTTTTCGCAGTTTTATTGATTTTTTTATTTATAAAATATATAATTTTATTATATTAGGAAAATGGGGTGTTATCTATGTCAAAAAAGAAAGTTTATACCATTTCAAACGCTCATCTCGATACCATCTGGAGTTGGGATTTTGAAACAACCGTAAACAAATACATTTTCAATACTCTTAATGACAATTTCAAACTTTTTGAACAATATCCTGACTACAAATTCAATTTTGAAGGCTCGTACCGTTATGAGCTTATGAAGGAATATTACCCATCGATGTGGGAAAAGATGAAAGATTATATCAGACAGGGCAAGTGGAACGTTTGCGGCAGTGCTTTTGAAAACGGTGACGTTAACGTGCCTTCTCCCGAAGCACTTTTCAGAAACATTCTTATCGGTAACAATTATTTTGAGAAAAATTTCGGTAAGAGAAGCTGTGATATTTTCTTACCTGACTGCTTCGGCTTTGGTTACGCATTACCTTCAATTATGCATCACGCCAACTTAAAGGGATTTACTACACAAAAGCTCACGTGGGGTTCAGCTTACGGCATTCCTTTCGACCTTGGAAAGTGGTACGGTGTTGACGGTAACTATGTTTATGGCAACACAAATCCCGGCTCGTACACCACTACCCTTTTGAAAGTCAGAGATAAAAAATCGGTTAAAGATAAATTAGCCGACAATGAAAAATACGATTTACCAATGACTGCCGTTTTCCACGGTGTCGGTGACCGCGGCGGTGCGCCGAAGGAACAGTCAGTAAAAACCGTATGCACTGAAATCAAACAAAACGGCGCAAGTGATATAGAGGTGTTATCCGCACCTGCTGACCAAATTTTCAAAGATATTGACGCGCTTCCCGATAACGTAAAGCAAAAACTTCCCGTCTGGAACAACGAGCTTGTTATGACCAATCACGCAGTTGGAGGTTATACCTCACGTGCCATTGGTAAACGTTGGAACAGAAGAAACGAAGAACTTGCCGATATGGCAGAACGTTCTTGCGTGGCGGCATTCACCCTCAGCGGACACGAATATCCGCAAGACACCTTGACTCGAAGCTGGAAAAGAGTTATTGCTCACCAGTTCCACGACGATTTACCCGGTACATCGGTTCAAAGAGCTTACAGAAGAAGCTGGAACGACTATGCTATGTCTATGAACCAATTCACCAATGAATACTGTGCCTCTGTCCGCAGCATCAGCGACCGCCTTGACGCGTCTTTCGCAAAGGGTACTGCCGTGCTTGTACAAAATCCTATGGAATACGAGCGCACAGGTCTTGTTAAAATCCGAGTACCTTCACAGCTTCGTCATAAAAATATGACTGCTTTTGATGCTGACGGCAATGAATATCCGTCTCAGATTATTGAGGTTAACAGCAAATATACGATTATGCTTGTACATATTACGATGCCGCCGATGAGTTACAAGATGCTTGATATTCAATCAAAACCTGCGCACACGAAAACGCCTCTTAAAGCATCAATTGACGAGCTTGAAAACGAGAAATATATCGTTACTTTTAACAGCAACGGCGACATTTGTTCAATTTACGATAAAGAATTGAACAAAGAAATCCTTAAAAAGCCGATTGTTACAGGTATTTTCAACTATACCGGCAGCAAAAGCTGGCCTGCTTGGGAATTAAACTTTGACGAAATCAATCGTGAGCCTCAGCACACCGCTAAAATCAAGCATATTGAAGTAATTGAGCAAGGCGTATGCCGAGTTGCTGTTAAAGTTGTTAAAGTTTACAACAATAGTACCTTCACTTCAATTATTGCACTCAGCCGCGGCGGCAAAGTAGTGGAAGTTTATACAGAAACCGAATGGCAGAGCACTTGTTCACTTGCAAAGGAGATATTCTCTTTTACAGCGGAAAATCCTGTTGCTACTTACGATTTGGGACTCGGTGCAATCAAGCGAGGCAATATGACCGACAAATTGTTTGAAGTACCTGCTCAGAAATGGGCTGATATTACAAACGTTGACAATGATTTCGGCGTCTCCGTTATCAGCGAATGTAAATACGGTTGGGACAAATTTGATAACAACACTCTTCGCCTGACTCTTATGCACACACCTCTTAAAAACTACCGCGTTGACAGTATGCAGTCAATGATGGAGTTGGGTCTTAACAGATATTCTTACGCTATCTATTCTCACAACGGCAACGTGGGACACGACACACAATGCGTTGCACGTGAATTCATAATGCCAATGACTGCCTTCATCTGTTCAAAGCACGGTGGAGATTTTGGCACGGAGCTTTCTTTCATAAAACTTCAAGGCAACGCTATTCTTCGCGCAATGAAAAAAGCCGAAAACAGCGATGAGATTATCGTCCGTATCGGCGAAAGTGAAAAGAAAGAGCAAAAAGACATTGAACTTTCAATCTATGGCGGAATACAATCAGCACGTGAAGTTTTTGCATCAGAAGAACACATCTGTGATGCAAATATTACCGACGGAAAGCTGGTCTTCGACTTAAAGCCTTACGAAATTAAAACGTTTGCATTAACGGTTAACAGATTGCCATACAAAGAGCCTGACCAGTTGGATATTCATTGTCCCGGTAACGTTATTGCATATTCAACCAACGCCAATACCTCAGGTAATCTTCCTGTTATCAACAAAACAATCCCTTGGGAAATCACGCCTGAAGAAATTTACGTTGACGGTGTCAAATTCATTATCCCGCGTGACAAAAAAGCTATTCTTTGCGGCGGTCAGACCTTGTTCCTTCCGAAAGGCACTAACAGAGTGCACCTTCTTATCGCTTCTTTGAACGGAGATAAGGTTGCAACTCTCGGCGGAAAGCAAATCCGCATAAACGATATCCGTGAATATTATGCAGGTTGGGATTTGTATGATTTCCAAGAAGCCGCATTTACAAAGCACGGAAAATTGGGCTTTGAATTTACTCATTCACACACCGAAAAAGGCGATGCTCAATGTGAGCAATTGTTCTTCTGGAAGGCTACTATTACGGTAAATCCTGAAAAGAGCAATTTTGAATTACCTGTTGACCGCGACGTTGTTATACTTGCAATTACTGCTGACGGTGAAGAAAACACTTGTTCTCTCGCAACTGACCTTTATGACAAAATCCGCGGCAGAGTGTTTGATTATCAAATGAACACTAAAGAAAAACTCACGTACTTATTATCAAAAGAGTATTTTATGCTTAATGATAAAGGCGGAGCATTCAAGCACAGAAACAAGGGAAGGAGAAAATAATAATGGCTGAAAATAAAGGCGATATTCGTTACGTTGGCGTTAAAGAAACCCTTGCCTATGGTATTGCGAATGCAGGTCAATGCTTTGGTTACAATATTATCGCAGGCAGTTATCTTTCGCTTTTCTTTGTAAAGGTTTTTGGTGTACCACCTGAAGCAGTTGCGGCAATGATGCTGTTTTTAGGACTCTGGGATACAATAAATGACCCACTTATGGGTTCGATTATTGACCGAACGAGAACTCGTTATGGTAAACTACGTCCATACCTTTTAATTGTTCCAATACCATTGGGGATTGCAACAATTATGCTTTTTGCGGGTCCTGAGATTCTTGGTGACAAAGCAGAAAACACTGCAAAAATCATTTATATGTTTGTCACATATTTCTTATGGGAACTTTTCTACACATTGGGCGACGTACCATTCTGGGGAATGAGTGCGGCAATAAGTCCTTCCCCTTCCGACCGCACAAGAGTTATTTCTTCCGCAAGATTTATTTCGGGTCTTATTGGTGGACTTTCAACAACTATTCTCGTTGTACTTATGGATTTAAGTAACAATGGTTCAATTCCATTGTCATTATCGCAAGTGTTCTTGCTCATGGCAATTATTTCAGGAACTTTTGGTATGGCTCTTTTCTCACTTTCGGGTATATGCACCAAAGAAAGAGTTGTACAAACAATTAAAGAGCCAAGTATTCTTGACGGGTTCAAGGCTCTTCTCAAAAACAAACCTTTGCTTCTGATTGTTATCGGCAATGTGCTTTCTGCAATCAGCGGTATCGGTGGTTTCTTTCAGGCATATTACTACTCAGAAGTTGTTAATATGAACTCACTTACAATCGTAATTGCCTTACCTGGTACAATTTTAGGTTTTATTACTTATCTTCTTATCCCTAAAATCAAGCAGAAATTTGACAACAGACAAATTATTTTCCTTAATGGTTTTGCAAGACTTATTATGGGCACAATCGTTTTCTTAGTTGGTGTTAAATGCTTTACAAACCTTTGGATTGTTGTACCACTTTTAATGATTCAAAATCTTCTTTTCAGTTTCTTTAATACAATAAATATGGTTATTCCAACTGAAATGATTGGTGACACAATCGACTATATGGAATGGAAAACAGGTGAAAGAAACGAAGGTGTTTCATTCTCTGTGCTTACGTTCGTAGGAAAACTTACAGGCTCAATTTCAGGTACAATCGGCAACTGGCTTTTGCCAATAATCGGTCTTTCGTTTGTTAAAATCAGCGAAACCGAAACAATGACGGTTAAGGCTTATGGTTACACAGATACTCTTATCTGGGGTATGTTTACGTTAGCTCCTGCTGTTTTAGGGCTTCTTCCGCTTATTCCATATATCTGGTATGACCTTACCGGTGACAAGTTAAAGCAAGTACGTGAAGATATGGCTGAACGCCGTTCAGTCCTTTCAAAAGGAGTTTCAGGAGGTGCAGAAAATGAGTAATTGTCCAAAATGCAATGAAAAATTATCACCTTTTTATATGAAACAGAATTGTCCTAAATGCAATACTAATTTAGTGTATTACGACTTGGATAACCGTCTTAAAGCAGACCACGAAAAAGCAATAAAAGAGCAAGAAGCAGTTGACAAAGTGCTTAACAACATTAAAACTTCTGCTTTTGGCGGTAAATTACAGATTGCAAGATTTGTGCTTATGTTCAGCCCGCTTTTGTGGATGTGCTTGCCGATGTTCAAAGCAAATGACGGCGAAAACGTTACTCTCATAAGCGTGATTATGGGTATTATAAACGGTGGCTTTGATTTTGGTAACCCGTCATACTTATTCCCGTTTATCACAATGGTGTGCATTATTCTTTTCTCACTTATGGTGATTATTTCATCACTGTTTTCAGTGGGTAAGAAAGCAATAAAAAAGATTAAGATTTTCCAGAGTATCAATTATCTTGTTCTTTTAATCTGTTGTGTGCTTTGTATGTTTAATGGTGCAGATATTTCTTATGGTGCTGCACTTACTTTACTTACCTACGCTATCACAGACACATTACATATTAAAATCGACAAAAAACTCAACAAATAGAGTTAGACAAATTGGAGTTTGTCGGGCTCTTTTGTATGGTGATATCACCCTCTTGTCTCCCCTGAAAGGGGAGATGTCACGAAGTGACAGAGGGGTTATTCAATTAAACAACAAACCCCTCAGTCTCGCATACGCTCGACAG
>JAZQYK010000045.1:0-1507 GCA_045633505.1 Candidatus Fimenecus sp.
TTCGGGAATATCTTTAAAGAGCGTATCACTTTGCTTGATTTCAAGTGAATTCCAGCCAATATGTGGAATTTTAAGTCCCATATCACTTGAGAATTTTTTGATTTTTCCTTTAAAAATCCCAAGGCCTTTAACTCCCGGAGATTCTTCGGATTCTTCAAAAAGAAGCTGAAGTCCCAAGCATATTCCTAAAAACGGTTTACCACTCAAAGCATTCTGTTTAACGGTTTCAACGAGACCCTTTTGTGTCATTGAGTCCATTGCATCACCGAACGAACCAACACCCGGAAGTAAAATTTTGTCGCAGGCATTGATTGTTTCAATATTATCTGTTATCACACTTTCGGCACCGATAAAGTCAAGTGCTTTTTTTACACTTTGAAGATTACCTGCACCATAATCGATTATTGCTATCATTCTTCGTCATTCCTTGAGTAATAAAAAAATATTATTCCTATTTTATCACATAAAACAGGGTTATTCAATAGGTTTATTCATCAAATATCTGAGCCAGACGTTTTGCTGAATTATAGAGATTTTTCACACATTGAATCACATCAGGGTTTTTTAGGTTTTCAATATAATAACTTGCTTCCAAAGTGAAATATCCGTCATAATTGATTTCTTTAAGGGCTTTCACAATCGGCACAAAATCAATATTCATTGTAAACGGCGGTTGGTGGGAATCGTGCAATTTGTCATTATCGTGAATATGCAAGGCTTTGAGACGACTTCCTAATGCTTTTACCATTTCAACGGCAGTTGTTTCACTACCCAGCATTTCTGCATGACCAATATCAAGACAAGCGACAAAATAATCGTCATTCACTGCATCAAGATGAGCATTGAAACTTTGCGGTGTGGCACAAGCCGCAAAGGAAGAATGTTCAGCTTCAGGTAGCCAATTCCACATATTTTCAGTTGCAATTCTTACGTTATGCTCTTTTGCAAAAGGTAAAAGTTCAAAATACATTTCTGCATTTTCTTCAGGTGTGCCATCATTCATAGGATGAATTACGCAAATGCTACCTCCTGCCTCAGCAACACATTCAATTGCTCGTTTAAGGTAATCCACACCTTTTAATGAGCTTGGAAACGGTGCGTGTCCTTGATTACAGACAATGCCGTTGTCAAGACCGATTTGACGGAGTTTTCGAGCAAATGCGAGATAACCAGACTGTGCCGTGGGGTGATTTGTAGGGATTAAAATGCCTTTTTCTTTTTTACACATTTGAAAAAGCGAGAAATCCCAAGCGTCAAAACCTGTTTTTGCCACAAGCTCAACGGCTTTTTCTTCACCGATACGTAATGCGATTGAATCAATTTCAGTAGAGATTCTCATAGTGTTCTCCTGTTTTGGATAGTGTGATAAATTGGAGTTTGTCGGGCTCTTTTGTATGGTGATATCACCCTCTTGTCTCCCCTGAAAGGGGAGATGTCACGAAGTGACAGAGGGGTTATTCAATTAAACAACAAACCCCTCAGTCTCGCATACGCTCGACAGCTCCCC
>JAZQYK010000046.1:0-12902 GCA_045633505.1 Candidatus Fimenecus sp.
GATTTGCCCAAACGTCTGCGCTGTCTTTTGCAACGTAAATCGGAATATCACCGATTATTAAAATACCGTTTTCATTTGCATATTTCTTAAGGCTCGTCCATTGTTGAAAGAACAAATATTGAATAAATTTCTGAAATTCAATTTCATCCTTTAATTCTTCTTTCGCTTTGCTTACAGCACTTGCTTTACGAGCTTTAAGGTCTGTACTCCACTCATTCCAAGACTTACCGTCAAAAGAGTTTTTAAGCGCCATATACAAGGCAAAATCATCAAGCCAGAAAGCATTGGTATCACAAAAATCAATATAATTTTCGTTTTCCGAATCAAAGTTATTATATGCTTTTTTCAGCACCTTGAAACGATTTTTATAAATTTTTTGAAAATCAACCTTTTCCTCGTTTTCACCCCAATTTATTCTTGAATAATCGCTTTTTTTTAGCAACTTTTCATTACAGAGTAAATCAAAATCGATAAAATAAGGATTACCTGCAAAGGTTGAAAAAGATTGATAAGGTGAATCGCCGTAGCTTGTCGGACACAAAGGCAAAACCTGCCAATAAGTTTGTCCGCTTTGTTTTAAAAAATCTACAAAATTATATGCTTCAATGCCTAAAGTACCAATACCCGTATCTCCCGGTAAAGATGAAATATGCATTAAAACTCCGCTTGTTCTCATACAAACCGTCCTTAATAAATAATATAAAACTAATGATATTATTTTTTTGAAGAAAAGTCAATCACAGATTAAGATTTCACTGACTTTATCAAAAATATGCAATCTTTCAGTATCTATGAATATTTTATAGATTTTATCTTTTTTCACCGAATGATTTGAAGAAATTTTCGCAATGATTTTTTGGTTTCCGATTTTACCGTACAAATAATAATTTGAACCTGTCATTTCAGCAATATCAACGTATAGTTCAAAACAATTGCCCCTTGATTCTTCCGTAATACTGATATTTTCAGGTCTTATTCCCAAAACTACTTCCTTGTCAGAATACAAAGACAGCGCTTCATTCATTCTTTCAGGCAGTTTTAAAAAGCCACCTTCAAACACGGCGTAATAACCCTCTGCTTTTCTGAGAATTTTTGAATTGATAAAATTCATCTGCGGAGAACCGATAAAACCTGCTACAAAAACATTTTGCGGATGATTATAAAGCATCTGCGGAGTATCGTTCTGCATAATGCGTCCGTCTTTCATCACGACAATTCTGTCACCCATTGTCATTGCTTCAATTTGGTCGTGAGTCACATAGACGAACGTTGTTTGTAATTCTTTGTGCAAAACGGAAATTCGATTTCTCATTTCTGTACGAAGTTTTGCATCAAGATTTGACAGCGGTTCATCAAGTAAAAATACAGAGGGTTCACGTACCATCGCCCGTCCCAACGCAACACGTTGACGTTGACCGCCTGATAAAGCTCTTGGTTTTCGATGTAAATATTGTTCAATGTCAAGCATTTTTGCCGCTTCGTGAACTTTTCTGTCAATTAAATCCTTGGGTAATCTTCTGTTTTTAAGTCCGAACGCCATATTTTTATAAACGTTCATGTGCGGATATAAAGCATAATTTTGAAAAACCATAGCAATATCGCGGTTCTTTGGTGAAACGTCATTAACCAGCTTATCACCTATATACATTTCACCGTCAGTAATTTCTTCCAGTCCTGCAATCATACGAAGTGTTGTCGATTTTCCGCAACCTGACGGACCGACTAAAATTACAAACTCTCTATCTTTTATCTCAAGATTAAGATTTTCAATAACCGTTACTCCGTCTTCATAGGTTTTCTTTATATTTTTTAATGAAATTGATGCCATTGTATCACCTAGCCTTTTACTGCGCCGTCAATTACGCCCTTAATAATGTATTTCTGACAAACAAGATAGAATAAAATAATTGGAATTATTGCCAGTACAAGCATTGCCATAAATCCGCCCCAATCGATTGAGCCGTAAGCACCTTGCATAGTTAGTTGAATTGCAACCGAAAGTGTTTTATTTGTTGACCCCAATAAAAGATACGGCAAAAGGAAATCGTTCCAAATCCACATTGCATTGAGAATCGCAACCGTAATTGCAGTTGGCTTTAAAATCGGAAAAACCACCACAAAAAAAGTTTTTAACGGACTGCAACCGTCAATCATTGCCGCCTCCTCAATTTCTTTAGGCAACGACTTTACGAATCCGCTAAACATAAAAACAGATAATCCTGCGCCAAAGCCCAAATATACGGGTATTATTCCAAAAACAGAATTCAGATTGAGTTTTATACACACCGCAGTCATTGTAAACATAACCATTTGAAAAGGCACAATCATACTGAATAAAAACAGGTAATAAATTCCTTTGTTTAACTTTGATTTAACTCTTGTTATATACCAAGCAGTCATTGATGTAAAAACGACAATTGCTAAAACCGAGCCAACAGTTATGATGAGTGTTCTTAAAAATGCATCAAAAATGCCTGAACTTTGGATACCGTTAACATAATTTTCAAATCCAACGAAGGTTTCTTCATTTGGAAATTCAAAAGGAGTCCCGATAATGTTAAATTTAGATTTAAAAGAGTTTATTATAACAAGATATATCGGAAAAAGAAAAACTACGGATAGCAACAACAATATAGCAAAAGAAAAGCCATTAAAAAACTTTTTTTTCTGTTTCATCAATCAGCAACCTCTTTTCTGCCCGTAATTTTCAGTTGTAGAAAAGCTATCAATGCGACAATTAAAAAGAATACGACAGCTTTTGCTTGACCAACACCCTGCCAACCAATTCTTCCATAAAACGTATTAAAAATATCAAGGGCCAGCATTGACGTTTCTCTTGCAGGTGCACCACCAGTAAGAGCTAAATTTTGGTCAAAAAGTTTGAAAGAATTTGTTATGGTTAAAAACAAACAAATTGTAACCGCAGGCATAACCATTGGTACCGTAACGTTTTTTAGTATTGAAATTGCCGATGCGCCGTCAATATATGCCGCCTCGTACAATTCTGATGGAATATTCTGTAAACTTGCAATGTAAATGACCATCATATATCCAATCAACTGCCAATTAAGTAAAAATACCAATCCCCAAAAACCGTAATCGGCACTATAAGTTATGTCTAATCCGAAAATTCCCAATACTGAGTTGATTAAAAGATTCCATATATAACCAAGCACAATACCGCCGATAAGATTTGGCATAAAAAAAACCGTTCTGAAAAATGAAGTACCTTTTAAGGCTTTGGTAAGCATCAAAGCGAGAATAAATGAACATATATTGATAGTTATTACTGACACAACTGTAAATTTGACAGTAAACCATAATGCATTCAGGAAATTTTCATCCTGTGTAAATGCTTTAATATAGTTATCAAATCCTACCCATACTGCATTTTCAACCGTTGTGAATTTAGTGAAAGACAAATAAATTCCCATTATAAATGGGACTAAAAACACAACTGTAAACGAAATGAGAGTAGGCAACACAAATATTGGAAAATATTTTTTTATATTTTGTTCCATAAAACCATCCTTGCGACATAATCGCCCCACAAAAGTAGGGCGATTACAACTTAATTACTGACTTTCGCTTTTCCAGCGTTCAACAAATGTTTTTTCAACGTCATCCCAGTTTTTAGTTCCTTGAGCATACTGCAAAAGTACCGCACCGAAATCATCTTTAAACGTCTGGCTTGGAAATACTGTAAAATTCCACGGAATTGTTGTAATGTCGGCATTGTTCATCCATTTAATTATCTCTTGTGCCAATGGGTCAGCGGGTCTTTCGTTTTCTGTAAAAGTATCAAACGGCGCAATAAATTCAAGTTTCTCAGTTACAAATTTTTTGCCCGTTTCACTTGAAAAGAGCCAATACATAAAGTCTTTTGCTGCTTGCTGTTCTTCTTGTGTCGCCTTTGAATTGACTGCAAAGAAGTTTTCCGTGCCAATGCAAAGTCCTTGTTTTTCTTCGCCGTCAACTCCCATATATATCGGCAAATATTTTACGTTTTCTGCCTTGACGGTATTTTGTTCAACTCCGCTTATTTGCGCCCACGCCCAATTACCGTTTTGCACCATAGCACATTGTCCAAGCGCAAATTCTGCCATTGATTCGTCAACAATTTTTGAGCCGAGAACTTTTTTGTCTGTAGTAGAATTATTTATATATAAATCAAAAATATTCTTAAAATTGTCGGAATATTTGAATTCTGTTGTTTTTGTTGAGTCGCTTGATAAATCAACGTCGTTCTCATTAAATTCATAATAAACGGGAATGTTGGCAAGATGAGTATGCCATCTCCAATCCTCACCTGTTTTAAGTGAAGTTGAAGCAAAAACGCCTTTAATTCCAAGTTTATCAGCATTTTTCTGCATATCTTCAACTAACGTCTTTAAAGACTCAAAGTTCTTGATTTCATCCATTGAAGTAAAACCAGTAGCCTTTTCAGTTAAAGCAAAATATTTATCGGTAATCTCTTTATTATAGATTATGCCGTATCCTTCAACAACGTAAGGTATGCCGTAAACTTTACCGTCAACGGTAACGGCAAGAGATTTATCGGTTAAATGCTTATAAAGCTCTGTATCCGACAAATCAGCGCAATAATCTTTCCAATTTGCATATCCTTTTGGGCCGTTAATCTGAAATAAAGTCGGTGCTTCATCAGTTCCCATTTTTGCCGCTAAAGTTTGTTCATAGTTACCGCTTGCCGCTGTTTCAACAATTAGCTCATTACCTGTTTCCTGATTATATGCTCTTGCAATTTCATCATAAACCGTTGCGCTTTCAGGCTTAAAATTCAGAAACCTTATCGTAGTTTTTCCGTCAGAATTTTGTTCGGTATTTGTTTGACTGCCGTTTTTACTGCAAGCAGTAAAAAAAGTAGATAACAAGCAAATAACCATAATAATCGATAATATTTTTTTCATTTTTATTCCTCCTGACTTGCCGATTTTATTAAAAAATGAAAATCAGCTTTGTTTTTTATATATTTTTACCAAATATTTCGCAAAAAATTCCACGAAAAGAAAGATAAAAATTATTGTTTTTTTTATCAAAATAAAGTATAATTACTTATATATTGATGACGAGGATATTTTTATGAAAATTTTAGAGGAAAGAATAGTTAAAGACGGAAAGGTTTTTTCGGGAAACGTTTTAAAAGTGGACAGTTTTCTAAATCATCAAATTGATGTTGCCTTACTTTCCGAGATGGGAAATGAGTTAAAAAAACTTTTTGCTGACGAAAAAATCACAAAAATACTGACAATTGAAGCATCAGGTATCGGTGTGGGCTGTATGGTTGCTCAAAAGTTTCAATGTCCCCTTCTTTTTGCAAAGAAAACAAAGACACTCAACATTAAGGGCGACGTTTATACAAGTCAGGTTGAATCATTCACTCACCAATGCACTTACGACATTATCGTGTCTAAATCTTTTTTATACGAAAGCGACAACGTTCTTATTGTTGACGACTTTCTTGCAAAAGGAAACGCGCTGATTGGATTGATTGATATCGTTAAGCAGTCAGGCGCTCGTCTTGCGGGTTGCGGAATTGCAATTGAAAAAGGCTATCAAGGCGGCGGAGATAAGCTCCGTACTCAAGGAATCCGCGTTGAATCAATGGCGATTATTGATTCAATGAACGACGAAACCGGTGAAATTGTTTTTGGAACAAGGTAATAACAGCAAAACGCTGTAAAATATTACAAAAAAACAAAAGGAGAGAAATTTATTATGAAAAATTTCAAAAAAGTTCTTGCAGTAGTTTTAGCTATTGCACTTATCGTTACTTGTTTTGCTGCTTGTGGCGATAACAACACAGATGAACCTGAAGTAAAGAAAGTAAAAGCTGCTCTTATTTGCTTACACGGTGACTCATCAACTTATGACAAGAACTTCATCGATGCTTTCAAACAGGCTTGTGCAAACAAGGGTCTTACAGTTGACGATTACACAATCGTTACAGACATTCCTGAAGGTACAGCTTGTTATGACGAAGCAGCTGCTTTGGCAGAGTCTTATGACCTTATCTTTGCTGATTCATTCGGTCACGAGCCTTATATGATTCAGGCAGCTAAGGAATTCCCTGAAGTTGAATTCTGCCACGCAACAGGTACAAAGGCTCACACAGAAAAACTTGCTAACTACCACAATGCATTTGCTTCAATCTATGAAGGCAGATACCTTGCAGGTGTTGCAGCAGGTATGAAGCTTGTTGAACTTTACGGTGATGCTGAAGGTAAAGTTTCTGACGAAAACGCAAAAATCGGTTACGTTGGTGCTTTCCCATACGCTGAAGTTATTTCAGGTTACACATCATTCTATCTTGGCGTTAAATCAGTAGTTGAAAACGTTAAAATGGAAGTTCGTTATACAAACTCTTGGTATGACGAAGCAGCTGAAAAGACAACAGCTCTTGCACTTATCGACAAAGGTTGTAAATTGATTTCTCAGCACGCTGACTCTTGGGGTGCTCCAACAGCTTGTGAAGAGAGAAACATTCCTAACGTATCTTACAATGGTTCAACTGGTGATAAATGTCCAAACACATTTATCATTGCATCAAGAATCAACTGGACTCCATATTTTGAATACATCATTGATTGTGTTCAGAATGACAAAGCAATTGACGCTGACTGGACAGGTACAATCGCAACAGGTTCTGTAGAAATTACAGCACTTGGTACTGCTGCTGCAAAGGGCACACAGGAAAAACTTGATGCTGTTATGGCAGGTCTTAAAGATGGTTCAATTAAGGTATTTGACTGCTCAACATTCACAGTAACTGTTGACCCAGCTGTTAAAGATTCTTTTGGTAATGTAATTAATGCAAGTGCAATAATCAATGGTAAGAAGGGCACAGAAACAACTGAAAAGATTTCTGGACATCTCACAGGCTTTGTTGCTGACGTAGATGATGCAGGCGATTACATTCCTGAAACAGAAGTTGTTGAAACATCAGGCGACATTACTTTCGTAAATGAAAGTGCAAAACGTTCAGCTCCATACTTCAACATTATTATTGACGGTATTACAGCTGTAACTGAATAATTTTTATTGAAATTATTCTTATTTAACTAATTCGGAAAGGCGAAGCGCAACAACTTCGCCTTTCTTGAGTGATTAGCAAAAATAAAATCCTTTTTATTTAAGGAGTTTCTTATGGAAAAAACTGTTATTCTACAATTAAAAAACATTACAAAAAAATTCGGTTCTAAAGTTATTGCTAACAATAACGTCAGCTTAGACGTGTATAAAGGTGAAATCCTTTCTATTCTCGGTGAAAACGGTTGCGGTAAAACAACCCTTATGAATATGGTAGCAGGTATTTATTATCCTGATTCCGGTAAAATTCTTATAAACGGCGAAGAAGTAGTTATTCGCTCCCCTCGTGATGCTTTTGACCATAAAATCGGTATGATTCACCAGCACTTTAAATTGATTGATATTTTCAGTGCAGCACAAAACGTTGCATTGGGTGTTGAAGGTGAAAAATTTAATCTTAAAGAAGTAAATAACCGTATTAAAGAAATGGCTGAAAAATACGGATTCCATATAAATCTTGATAAGAAAATCTATGAAATGTCAGTTTCAGAAAAGCAAACTGTTGAAATCTTAAAGGTTTTATACAGAGGTGCTGATATTCTTATATTAGATGAACCTACAGCAGTTTTAACTCCACAAGAAATCAGAAGTTTGTTTAAAGTATTAAGCGCTATGAGAGATGACGGTAAATCAATTATCATTATTACTCATAAACTGAATGAGGTTATGGAAATCTCTAACAGAGTTACAGTTTTGCGCAAGGGTGACCATATTGCTACTGTAAACACTTCGGAAACAAGTGAAAAAGAGCTTACTGAAATGATGGTTGGTGAAAAGATTGACCTTAACATTAACCGTACAGAGCCTGTTAACAGCAAATTAAGACTTTCGGTTTCAAACCTTACAGTAAAAAATCCTGACGGCTACAACGTGGTTGACAACGTTTCATTTGAGGCTTTCGGCGGTGAAATTCTCGGTATTGCAGGTATTGCAGGCAGCGGTCAGAAAGAATTGCTTGAAGCGATTGCAGGACTTAACAACTATGAAAACGGTAAATTGATTTATTATCATCCTAAAAAGGACAAGCCCGTTTCATTCTTCCATAAAACATACAAACGAGTTATGGAGCTCGCAAAAGAAAACGCTTTTATGGACTTAAACGGCAATGACGTTGACTTTTCTAAACTGTCTAAAAAAGAAATCAAAGAGCTTGTCAGCACGGAAAAAATCATTTTCAAGGAAGACGAGGTTATTGACTTAAAGGATAAGTCACCGCGAGAAATCCGCGAACTTGGTATTCGTCTTTCTTTCGTTCCTGAAGACAGACTCGGTATGGGACTTGTTGGTAATATGGACATTGTTGACAATATGATGCTTCGAAGCTATCGTAAGGGCAAGTCAATGTTCCTTGACAGAAAGCGTCCTCAGGACCTTGCAGATAAAATTATCAGTGAATTGAAGGTAAATACACCTGACTCACATACAGCAGTAAGAAAATTATCGGGTGGTAACGTCCAAAAAGTTCTTGTTGGCCGTGAAATTGCTGCGGCTCCTGCAATTTTAATGACCGCCTACCCTGTTCGCGGTCTTGATATCAATTCATCATACACTATATACAATCTTCTTAATGAACAAAAAGAAAAAGGTGTTTCAGTAATTTTTGTCGGTGAAGATTTAGACGTATTGATGGCACTCAGCGACAGAATTTTAGTTTTAAGCGGCGGCAAGATTTCAGGCATTGTTGATGCAAGAACAACCACAAAAGACGAAATCGGTCTTTTAATGGTTAAATCTAACAAGAACGAGGTGACAGAATGAAAAAGAATAAAAATAATTTAAAAGAACCTTTTGTTCGAATTGTCAAACGAGATAATATTAAAATTCAAAAAATAATTCTTATTTATTCCGTTGCCATCGTTGGCGGATTGCTTTTAAGCGGTTTAATTTCAGCAATGTTTTCACAAAAAAGTTTAGGAGATTTCTTCCAGTCATTGTTCACGGGAGCATTGGGAAGTGAACGCAAAATATGGCTTTTACTTCAAGACACAGCGCTTCTCCTCGGTACGTCAATGGCATTACTCCCCGCTTTCAAGATGAAATTCTGGAATTTAGGCGGTAACGGTCAAATTCTTGTCGGTTGCCTTTCTGCAATCGCTTGTATGTTTTATCTCGGTGGCAAAGTGGATGACTCTGTTATAATTCCGCTAATGCTTTTTGCCAGTGTTACTTCAGGCGCAATCTGGGCAGCAATCCCCGCTATTTTCAGAGCAAAATTCAACACTAATGAATCCTTGTTTACTCTTATGATGAACTATATTGCTCAAGGTCTTGTTTCTTTGTGCATTACAATCTGGGTAAAATCAGGTTCAGGTGTTCTGGCGCCGATTTCTTACGGCAATATACCTGACATCGGCAATAAGTATTTGTTACCAATTATCTTATTTACCGTAATTACTGTTTTTATGCACGTTTATCTTCGTTCATCAAAGCACGGTTATGAAATTTCAGTTGTCGGTGAAAGTGTGAATACTGCAAAATACGTTGGTATTAAGGTTGATAAGGTAATTATCAGAACGATGATTTTATCGGGCGCTATTGCTGGTCTTGTCGGTTTTGTTCTTGCAGGTTCAATCAACCACACAATCAGTACCACATCAGCAAATAATATGGGCTTTACGGGTATTATGGCTACGTGGCTTGCAGGCTTTAATCCGTTGATGATTATACTTACAAGCTTTTTCATCACCTTTATTTCAAAGGGTATGGTTGATGTACGAAAGACGTTTATGTTCACAAACGATTCAATATCTAACATTGTTGTCGGTATTGTATATTTTGCAGTTATCATTTGTTCGTTCTTCATTAACTATAAACTTGTATTCAGAAAAAAAGAAAAGGAGGAAATTAAGAAATGACAGTTACGTTCTTAATAAGTGCTATTGCAATAGGCACGGTTCTTCTTTTCGGTTGTATCGGTGAAACGATTACAGAAAAAGCAGGTCATTTAAATCTCGGTATTCCGGGCATAATGTGTACGGGTACTGTTGGCGGTTGTCTTTTTGTCAGCTTGTATATGAACTGTCTTGAGACTGCTGAAAATGCTTCTTGGGTGATGCTTATATTATCTTCACTTTTCGGTGCATTTTTGTTTGCATCTCTCACAGGCGGTATTTATGCCGTAATGACAATTACATTCCGTTGTAACCAGAACATCACAGGTCTTGCAATTACAATTTTCGGTAACGGCTTGACTCAGTTCTTAATGCACTCTTACGTTGATAAAAGCAATTTTTCAACAGCAGGTAAAATCATTTCTAAATGCTTACCGTTTGCTGAAAATTCAGATGGCATTGTAAAAGTGTTATTCGGTCACGGATTTTACGTGTATCTTGCTATTGTAATTGCTTTAATAACAACTTTTATCTTTAACAGAACAAAGGTTGGTCTTAATCTTCGTGCCATCGGTGAAAATACCGCAACCGCCGATGCTATGGGCGTTAATATCACCTTATACAAATACGTTGCAATTTTAATCGGTAGCGGTATTGCAGGTTTTGGCGGCGTGTTCTATATTATGGATTACGTTAAGGGAAGCTGGGAAAATGCGTCAACAATTGAAGCATTTGGTTGGCTTGCAATCGCACTTGTTATTTTCACGTTGTGGAAGCCTAACGTTTCAATAATCGGTTCATATCTTTTCGGTGCATTATATATTGCGGCTTTTGTGTTTGGAAATATTTCTTTCTCAGGTCGCGAAATTTTGAAAATGCTTCCATACGTAATCACAATTATTGTTTTGATTATTACAAGTATGATGAACAAAAAAAAAAACCAACCTCCTGCTGCACTTGGTTTATCCTATTTCAGAGAAGACAGATAAAGGAAGTTTTATTATGAATAACAAATTTGATGTTATAATTATCGGTGCAGGTCCATCGGGCATTTTCTGTGCTTATGAATTACTTGCAAAAAAGCCTGATATCAATATTCTTATGATTGAAAAGGGACGCTCAATTGAGAAAAGAATGTGTCCTAAACGTACAACAAAAAAATGTGTCGGCTGTCAACCTTGTTCAATTACAACGGGATTTGCGGGTGCAGGTGCTTTCTCTGACGGTAAGCTCTCCCTCTCTCCTGACGTTGGCGGTCACTTGCCTGAAATTTTGGGTTACGAAAAAACTATGGAGCTTTTAAAAGAAGCCGATAGTGTATATCTTAATTTCGGTGCTGACAAAAATGTCTATGGTGTAGATAAGCAAAAAGAAATTGAGGAAATTCGCAGAAAAGCAATTAACGCCAATCTTAAACTGATTGAATGTCCTATCCGTCATTTAGGTACTGAGGAAGGCTATAAAATTTACGGCAGACTTCAAAAGCATCTTGAAGATAACGGCTGTAATATCATCTTTAATACTATGGTTTCTGATATTATTATTGAAGATAATCAGGTTAAGGGAGTTGTTGCTGACGGAGAGGCTTATTATTCTGACAAAATCGTTGCCGCAGTAGGTCGCGAGGGCGCAGAATGGCTTAGCCATATCTGTAAAGACCACGACATTGAAACAGAAGTTGGTACGGTTGACGTCGGTGTTCGTGTTGAGGTTCGTGACGAGGTTATGAAATTCTTAAATGAAAACCTTTACGAAGCAAAACTTGTTTACTATTCACAGACTTTTGATGATAAGGTAAGAACATTTTGTTCTAACCCGTCAGGTGAAGTTGCAACTGAATACTATGACAACGGTCTTGCAGTTGTTAACGGTCACGCTTATAAATCTGCTGAATACAAAACTAATAACACAAACTTTGCACTTCTCGTATCTAAAAACTTTACAAAGCCTTTCAAGTCACCTATTGAATACGGTAAGCATATCGCTCAATTAAGTAATATGCTTTGTGACGGTAAAATTCTTGTTCAGACTTACGGCGACTTTAAACGCGGCAGAAGAACAACTGTTGAAAGACTTTGCAGAAACAATCTTATTCCTACTCTTAAAGATGCTGTTCCTGGTGATTTGTCGCTCGTATTCCCGCACAGAATTATGGTTGATATTGCCGAAATGCTTGAAGCGCTGGACAAGGTTACTCCCGGTATTGCAAGTGACGAAACCCTGCTTTACGGTGTTGAAGTTAAATTTTATTCTAACAAAGTTGTTGTTGACACTAACTTTGAAACGAGTATTAAAGGACTTCATGCAATTGGTGACGGCGCATCCGTTACACGTGGACTTATGCAGGCATCTTCAAACGGTATAAGTGTAGCAAGAAGTATTCTTAAAACTTTATAAATTTTAAGGGACTGTAATCAGTCCCTTTTTTGAGGTAGAAACGGGGTGATAAAATGGTAAGAGATATGACAACGGGCAGTCCCACGAAACTGCTGATTAAATTTACGGTTCCGATGTTGATTTCCGTTGTATTTCAGCAATTATACAATATCGCTGACAGCATCATTGCAGGTCAACTGCTTGGCGGCGATGCATTGGCGTCAGTAGGCATTTCCTATGCAATTACAATGATTTATATGGCTATTGCCAATGGGTCAAACATTGGTTGCAGTGTTGTAATTTCACAATTCTTTGGAAACGGAAATTACAATAAAATGAAAACGTGTATAAGCACGTCTCTTATTTCAATTTTGTCACTCAGTATTATTTTAACATTGTTGGGACTAATTTTTTCTTCGCCGCTGTTAGTTGCAGTAAACACTCCTGAGAAGCTGTTTGAAAATTCCGCCGCTTATCTTAATATCTATACTGCGGGACTGATTTTCTTATTTTTATACAACGTTTGCAACGGAATATTCACTGCTTTAGGCGATTCTAAAACTCCCCTGTTCTTTTTAATTTTATCGT
>JAZQYK010000047.1:0-4921 GCA_045633505.1 Candidatus Fimenecus sp.
CATATTTGTTATAAAATGTAGTGGTGAGGTATTTTTAATCTCACTGTACGCTTGTGTAGCACAGTTGGTAGTGCAGCTCATTCGTAATGAGCAGGTCGCAGGTTCGAGTCCCGTCACCAGCTCCAGAAAAAAGTCCTGTTCGCAAGAACAGGACTTTTTTATTCCGTAATATTTTCTGTTGTGGATGTACTTGTATCCGTAATTGTAGTTGACTCTGTTGTAGTTTCTGTAGAAGACTCCGGAAGCGTTGTGACAGTTGTTGTCTCTGTTGTAGTTTCGGGAAGCGTAGTTGTAGTTGTGGTAGTGGTTGTGGTCTCCGTCGTTGTTTCGGCTGATTTTTCCACAAGAATTATCGCTTGATTTCCCAAAAGATTCCACTTGTCAATAAAGGCTGAATGTGAATAGGATTTCTCACCGTGATATGGGTCAAGCATATACACTTTATTTGAATCGTATCCCACCAAAACCGTTACGTGAGTACCGCGCGGATATTCAAAATAAGTTTCCGTGCCATCGGCATTTTTAATATACCAACTGTTTACAAGGGTTGGAGTTCTCATACCCCCTGTTGCCCAGACGATAACGGGTCTTCCTTCGTCAATATGCTTAATCAACGTGCTGAAAGAACAGCCTGTAATGTTTTTTGCAGTATGACGGTTACCTTTTCTTGCAATCACGTTATTAAGCGACTTTGTGATAACGGGCGAAAACGCGCCGTAACCGGGAGTTTCACTTGTATAAGTATAACGGGGGTCACCAACGAATTTTTCATAGATGCTTGGGCCGTAAACCTTGCCGTTTTCCTCATATAAATTTTCACGGGGAATTGCCGCAACCATTTCGTCAAGAGTCACGTTGTATCCGTAAAATTTTAACAGCATCGTAGCAGACGCCGCCTCACAGCCCGTCGGATAATCAGGAATTTGCTTGACAAAAGGCACGTTTATTTTTACGTATTTCGTAGCAACCGTTGCCGCTTTTGTTGTGGTTGTGCTTTTAGGCTTATACGGTTTCGTCACAGGCGCCGCCGCTTTTTTCGTGGTAGTTTCCGTAGTTGTTTCCGTAGTTTCAGCAACGGTAGCAGTTTCTTCTGTTGATGTTTCCGTCGTTGTGGTTGTTGTGCTTTCTGCCATATTCAATTTGTATTTTTTATAAGCAAATACACCCGTTACAGAAAGTGCCGCAACCATAACGATTGACACCGCTGAAATAATGATTGCTTTTTGCTTTTTGTTGAGATTTTTAAGTTTTTCCATTTTTATTACTAAACCCCTATGATAAACATAGGGGTTATCCTTTTAGCGTTTTTAATTAGTCAACCTTGATTGTCCAGCCGAACGTATCTTCAAGTTTACCGTATTGAATACCTGTGAGGGTATCATAAAGCTTCTGTGTAAGGTCGCCGATTTCAAAGTTGTTAACCGTAACGACTTCCTGCTCATACATAAGTGAACCGACCGGTGAAATTACAGCCGCAGTACCCGTACCGAATACTTCTTCAAGAGTTCCGTTTCTTCCTGCATCCATAACCGTATCAATTGCAAGTTTGCCTTCGTTTACGTTATAGCCCCAGCTCTTGAGAAGCTCAATACAGCTCATTCTTGTGATACCCGGAAGAACCGTACCTGTCGTTGCCGCAGTATAAATCTCGCCGCCCATCTTGAACATAATGTTCATAGCGCCGACTTCTTCAACGTACTTTCTCTCAACACCGTCAAGCCAAAGAACCTGAGAATAACCAAGTTTGTGTGCCTTTTCGCCTGCCGCAATAGACGCCGCATAGTTACCGCCGCACTTGATATATCCCGTTCCGCCCGGTGTTGCACGTACATATTCATCTTCAACGTAAATCTTAACGGGGTTAAGACCCTCTGCGTAATAAGCACCTGACGGTGAGCAAATTACGATGAACTGATATTTTGCTGATGCCTTAACGCCGAGAATTGCTTCTGTTGCAATTGTAAACGGACGGATATAAAGGCTTGTGTCAGGCTCCGCAGGAACCCAATCCTTGTCAACTGAAACGAGAGCTTTAACCGCATCAACGAAATCAGCAACAGGAATTTGAGGAATACAAAGTCTGTCGTGAGTTGACTGCATTCTTTCTGCATTTTTGTCAGGACGGAAAAGCTGAACGCTTCCGTCAGCACAACGGTATGCTTTATGACCTTCAAAGCATTCCTGAGCATAGTGGAACACAAGTGCCGATGGGTCTAAAACCAATGGCTGATAAGGAACGATTCTTGCATCGTGCCAACCCTGACCCTCATCATAATCCATAATAAACATATGGTCTGTAAAAATGTGACCAAAGCCGAGATTTTTCCAATCAGGCTTCTGTTTTGGTGTAGTTGTTTTTTCAATTCTGATTTCCATTTAGAACATCTCCAATATATAAAAATCTATAATTATTTACCGCGGTAATTCGGAACAAGTCGTTTGAGATATGCACGGACCTCATCAGGCTGAAGTTCCCCGATGGCTTTAATATCCTTTTCAAGCTGTTCGTCATCAATCTCAAGCGGTTTTGTAACGAAAATCTTGTCGTTGCCCGTCTTCTTTCTTTCATCAAGCTCTTCTTCAAGAGATAACTCCTCGTAAAGTTTTTCGCCCGGACGAAGACCTGTAAACTGAATTTCAATATCTTTATACGGTTCAAAACCTGAAAGTCTGATAAGGTTTTCAGCAAGATTTACAATCTTAACGGGCTCACCCATATCAAGAACGAAGATTTCGCCGCCCTTTGCTAAGCCCCCGGCCTGAACAACGAGCTGACTTGCTTCAGGAATTGTCATAAAGTAACGCGTAATGTCAGGGTGAGTAACCGTAATCGGTCCGCCCTGCTCAAGCTGTTCCTTAAAAATCGGAATAACACTACCGTTTGAGCCAAGAACGTTGCCGAAACGCACGGCTGCGAATTTTGTTCCCTTTGATATTTTGCTGAAATGCTGAATAACGATTTCACAAACTCTCTTTGTTGCGCCCATAACGTTAGTTGGGTTAACCGCCTTGTCCGTTGAAAGAAGAACAAAGTTTTTAACGCCGTATTCGTTTGCGCAAAACGCCGTGTTGTACGTACCCAAAATGTTATTCTTAACTGCCTCGTAAGGACTGTCTTCCATTAACGGCACGTGTTTGTGTGCTGCTGCGTGGAAAACAGACGATGGCTGAAATTCTTCGAAAATTTCCTTTAATCTGCGCAATTCACGAACAGAGCCGATGCGGATTTCAATTTGAGGTGCTCCGCAATATTTACTGTCGAGAGAATTTTTAAGAGTGAAGGCATTATTCTCATAAATATCAAAAATAACGATTTTTTCAGGATTGTGACGAGCAATCTGACGGCAAAGCTCACTGCCGATTGAACCGCCGCCGCCTGTTACGAGTACGGTTTCGCCCGTAACGTATTTACAAACGTCAGGGTCAAGTTTAATCTCGGGACGAGAAAGCAAGTCAAGAACGTCAACCTTTCTGATTTTGTCAGAAACGGTTTTATTGTTATCAATTCCGCCAAGCTCGTCAACGTTTGGCGCTGTTTTAAGGTCACAGCCCGTGCTCATTGCAATTTCAAGAATTTCTTTTCTTCTCTCAGGAGTTGCTGAAGGAATACAATAAATAATCTCGTTAACGTCATAATCCTTAACAAGCTCGGGAATGCTTGATATCGGGCATTTAACGGGAATACCCTTAATTCGCATATTTCTCTTTGACACATCATCGTCAACAATCACGACCGGCGCACCGAATTTATATCCGCTGAGACTCATTTCGTGAAGAATTGAGTTACCCATATCACCTGCACCGATAATCATAATACGCTTACCACTTACTGCTCTGCGACGTTTTGAGTCAGATGCCAGAGCACGATGAGCCTTGTACATTGTTCTCACGCCGACGCAGAAGAAACAGATGAACATAAACGCATCAATGTAAACAATCGGCGGCATTGTGGCAAAAAGTCTTTCTATACCCATTGCCTGACAAATCTTCATACCGATATAGTCACAGGTCCAACAGATACAGGTACCTATACCTGCGCAAAGCACTGCATTAACAAGCTCGTAAAAGCCCATATATTTCCACAAATTGCGGTAAAGCTTTCTGATGGCGAAAAGTCCGATATAAGCAACCGTTACAAAAACTACTCTCCTTAACAGAAATTCTGCCAAATCAAGTCTGAAGCTGAATTGTCTGTGAAGAAAAAGCGAAAGGAAATAAGCCCCGTTGACTACCAAAATATCAAATGCCAACATAATAAGCTGATGGGGTTTTATGTATTCAAATAATCTTTTCATTAAAACACCTCGCATATAGAGTATATTTTACTCCTATTTATCAACAATGTCAACGAAAAGTGATTGGTTATTTTGCAAATACTTTCTTTACAATTAAAGATATAAATGGTAAAATTCACTTATAAAAAATTTTTTAGGAGCTTTTTTATGATTGGTTTAGGCAAATGGATGGGCGAAATCGAAACCTCTTTAATCAGCGGAAGCGCCATTGTTGAAATCAGCGACAACAATGGAGAATACGCATTTTCTGTTGAAACCGACTCAATTAAAACCATACCTGATTTTACGGTTTATGATATAGTTGAAGGCGTTAACACCTTGACGGGAAAAGCGGATATTGAGTTTATGGGCAAGATGACGGTTGAGGTTTTTGTAGAGTTTACAAGCGAAACTACGTTTGTGGGATACATTAAAGTTCCATTCCTTAGCAAAATCGAAATAAAAAACGGTAAGAGAATATAGGTATAAAATTTAAAACAAATTCAATAAATTTGAATTTGTCGGGATGTTTATGACACCAATATGGTCGGTTCTCGGCTCCCCTGAAAGGGGAGCTGTCGAGCGTATGCGAGACTGAGGGGTTTGTTGTTTAATTGAATAACCCCTCTGTCACTTCGTGACATCTC
>JAZQYK010000048.1:0-19146 GCA_045633505.1 Candidatus Fimenecus sp.
CGTGACACTTGCGGTACCCAAAATCTTTTTTCGCTTGGAGCGCGAAAAGATTTTGACCGCTGCGTCTTTTTAGCCTTCGCTTCATCCTCCACAGGAGGCGCTCGGCTAAAAAACTGCCAATTCCGCCACATCCGCTTATTATTTTTCGCTTGATAATAATATCATTTTAAGCCTCAAAAGTCAAGGCGAATTATAGTTGAGCGTTTACCAATTTGAATTTGTCGGTATAATTTATCTTATTAAGTATAGCGAGACCTAGTTTCCGTCGTTTTGTAGGGTTCATTCACGAATGACCCGTTCCAAAGGTAACGTTACCATATAAAAGAGATAGACAAACAATTCTCTTAACAATAATATTAGAACAATTCCCTTTACAAGAGAATTTTCTTCACCTATAATGTTATTGTAATACCTGCAAAATCAAGCTATGATTGTGTTGTAGCTACAAAAAATAATTTTGAGGTGAAAAAATGACAATCAACTTTGGTATAAACTTAAAAAAATTCAGGAAAGAAAGAGAATTAACACAAGAAACTCTTGCAGAGATTTTAGGTGTGTCATTTCAGACAATCAGCAAATGGGAAAGGGCAGAAACATACCCTGATATAACAATGTTGCCGACAATCGCATCATTTTTTAAAGTTTCTATTGACGATTTGCTTGGAGTTGACGAAGCACAGAAAGAGCAAAAAATCAATGAATATCTTGATTTATATGAAAGATGGCGTATTAAAGAAACTGCTGAAACGTTAGCGAAATTTAAAGTTGCAGTTAAAGAATTTTCGGGGGATTACCGTATTCTTGTAAGATATATGGAACTTTTAAGATGCGAATGTGATTACAGAGATGAAAAAGCAACACAGGAATTGCTTTCTATTTATGATAATATTCAAAAGCATTGTACTGATGACAGTATAAGAATGTGGTCAAAACGTATTATCTGTCAGCATTTACATAGGTTAGCCTGTTGTACAAATAATGAAAACTATCAAAAACAAGCAGATGAAATTCTTGCAGAAATGCCATCTTTACTTAATTCAAAGGAATATATTGCAATTACAATGAATGGTGATGTGGAAATGCACAGCAGGGTGTGTGAAACTGCAATTACAGAGTTGCTTTATTTACTTGATAATTGTTTTGCTCATTATTGTTATTATGAAAGTAATTTTACAACCGAATATAAAATTGAAGTAGTCAGTAATACAAACGCGCTTTTCCATACGTTTTATCAAAACAATAATTACGGAAAAAATTGGATGCATCTTGTTTATAATTACGGCCATTTAGGACATTGGCATTTTGAGTTAGGAAAAGAGGAAGAAGCACTGCATTATCTTAAAATTGCGGCCGAATATGCTGTTAAGTGTGATTCTGTTTTTGACAATACAGAAACAGTGGCGAAATTTTACGAGCAAGAAAGAGCTTATCGGGAAATGAATATGTGTACTCGTATGAAAGAACTTATGACAAAACATTATCCCTTATCTGACGAATTTAAATCCAAGTCTGAATTTAATGAAATAATAAAGCTCTTGGAATAATAACTTGCAAAACCTTGTAAATAATAGTAATATGTTAACAAGGACGGTGAAGCTATGAGCAGACTTGATTCAATAAAGTTAGCCAATTATACTCGAAAAGAGGATTGGATAAATTCAATCACTCACATAATCGGCGGTGTATTTGCACTTGTGGTTATGTTTTTGTGTCTGAGACGTGCAATTGTTTTGAATAGAATTGATTATTTTATTCTCAGTCTGATTTATGGTGTAACAATGCTGACCGTCTTTGTTTGTTCATCGGTTTATCACGGATTGCGCCCCAATAACGCTAAAAAAGTAATGAGAATTGTTGACCACGCGATGATAAATTTTATGATTGTTGGCACAATTACACCCTATATGGTGTTGGCGGTTGCGCCGTTAAAGCCTTTAATGGCGTGGATATTGCTGATTGCTTGTTGGGTGGCAGCCATCGTAGCGGTTATACTGACTTTCACAATGTTCAATAAGACGAAAGTCGTGCAAATGGTTCTGTATATGGTAATCGGCTGGTCGTCCTTTATGACTGTGTTTGTGTTGTGGAAGCATTTCTCGAAAACGGCAATATTTTTAATGATTGCAGGTGGGATTGCTTATACCGTCGGCGCGATTCTCTATGGCGTTGGTGCAAAGAAAAAATATTTTCACGCGGTATTTCATATATTCGTAATTCTGGGTTCGGTTTTTCATTTCCTCGGTTTGTATCTGTATGTTTTCGTATAAAAATAAGGCTTGTAGTTTTTGCTACAAGCCTTATTTTACGCTTTTTTTATATCAAACCAGAAAATTACACCGCCGTCGGCATTTTCAACACCGTATTCAGCTTCATGAAGATTTTGAATAGCGCTGACAATTGAAAGACCAAGACCGTAACGTCCTTCTTTTCTTGAACGGGATTTATCGGCTCGATAGAAGGATTTCCAGATTTTTTCAATATCCTCGTCGTTTATATGCTCACCGCTGTTAAACACCTTGACTCTTACGTAATCTTCATTGTCATCCACGAAGATGCGAAGTTTCATTTCTCCGCTGATATGTGAAATTGCATTTGAAACGTAGTTGTTTAATACCATTGTAAGTTTAACAATATCACCTTGACAGATAATACCGTCTTTAATATCGGATGAGTAGGTGATACCCTTATCATCAAAGACGATTTTTTCCGAGTTTGTAAAATCTTCAACGAAGGTTTTTAACTCGAATCGCTCAAGGTCAAGTCTTGAATCTCCAAGTTCATATCTTGATAGTTCAAGAAGTTCAAATACAAGACCGTTCATTCTGTCGCTTTCTTTTGTGATTATATCACAATATTCCCTTGCACCGTCAATATCTTCTGCTTCAAGCATAAGCCCTGCACCTTCGGCATAGCCCTTGATAATCGCAATCGGAGTTTTTAACTCGTGGGAAATACTTGATATGAACTCTTTTCTCAATTGCTCAAGTGTCTGTTTCTTTTCAATATCATCACTTAACTGACGGTTTTTCTCGTTCAAATCGTTAAGCGTGCTGTCAAGAGAGGTTGAAAGGTTGTTGATACTGTCAGAAAGAATACCGATTTCATCCTTTGTCTTGGATTCACATTTTTCCGAAAAATCCATATTGGACATTTTCTCGGTAATCTCACTCATTCTGATAAGCGGTTTTGTAAATCTTCGGGTATAAATATAAATGAGAATCAGCGATGCAAAAAGAATAAGAATAACCGAGCCCCAAGTAAGCGTAAGCGCAACTGAAGCGTTTGCATCAACGTTTCCTTTATAACTGTAAATTTCCACTTCACCGCCAAAGGAAAGGGTTTTTCTCAATAAAATATATTGTTTTCCGTTGTTGTCATAAATCTCAATGACAGAGTCGTCGTCTAAATGCTCTTGTTTAATAATTTTTGTGTTACCGCTGATTTCTGCAATGTTCTGAGTGCTCAGGTAAAGGGGAGCGCCATCGCTGTCATAAATATCAATTGTGATATTGTTTTCACTTTCAAGAGTGTTGACAGTACCGAAATAAATACCTGAACGAAGGTCAAGAGAATCTATGTGCTCAGCAGTCTGAATAAGTTCTTGCTTTTCGTTATAAAGATAAATATCACCCATATATGAGGTGTTGATGATAAGAATAATTACAACTGCCGCAAGAATAATTGCCGAAAGCTCAAAGAACATTTTAAAGCGAATGCTCATACCTTTTTGCTGTTTATTATTCATTATCGTCACTTTCCTGAATTTTATATCCTACACCATAGACGGTCTTGAGATGCTCGTTACCCCAAGCACCAAGTTTTGTGCGCAATCTTGCAACGTGAGAGTCAACGGTTCTTGTATCACCGAAATAGTCAAAACCCCAGATGTCGTCAAGCAATTGCTCACGGCTGTAAACTCTGCCCGTGTTATCAATAAGTTTAACGAGAATTTTGAACTCCTTGGCAGTAAGAGAAACTTCTTCACCGTCAATAAAAACTTCGTGAGCATCGCGGTCAACAACAAGACCCTTCAAGTTGTTTTTGCTGGCTTCAGCCTGAGAAGCAGTACCTCTGCGAAGCAAAACTTCAACGCGTTTCATCAAAAGCACGGGGCTGAATGGCTTTGTGACGTAATCATCAGCGCCCGACTCAAACCCTGCAAGCTGGTCAAATTCCTGACTTCTTGCAGAAAGCAGAAGAATTGGCACGTCGGAAGTTTTTCTGATTTCACGGCAAACCTCCCAGCCGTCAATTTCAGGCATCATAATATCAAGAATTAAAAGCTCAGTATCAGGATTGTTACTAAAAAGTTTGATAGCCTCTGCACCGTTTTCAGCTTCTAAAACTTGATGACCGTTTCTTTTTAAAAAGTCACAGACAAGTTTGCGGATAAGCTGTTCATCATCAGCAACAATAATTTTAGCCACAAAAACACCCCTTTGATTTTAATACAAAATCATTTTATCATACTTTTCAAATATATTCAACAAAAATAACGTGACAACCGATTTGATTGCCACGCTGTTTTTATAACTTTTTATCCAGTTTTGTTTTCTTTATTACCTTGTATAAAGGTATTCCAAGCCCATAGCAGATTACAAGCTCACCAAATCCTACCTGCAAAGCTGATATGAGAAATGCTTCAAATCTGAAGCCTTCAGGCATAAATAACGTAATTTCAAGACCTATGATAATCGCGTTTGAAATTACGGGGAACAATGCTGAAAGTAAAGGTAAATCCTTAAAGGTTACGTTGCGCGTTTTGTATGATAAAACTGCCGCCAATAACGTAGCAAGTGTGCCGCAAACAATGTCAACAATTCCGTAAGGACTTGTAACGTTACCTAAAAAGCAACCGATTGTAAGTCCGGGAATAGCCGCAGGGGAGAAACACGCCAGAATTGTCAGCGCTTCGGAAAATCTGAACTGAATTCCGCCATAGGCTAAATTAAGTATTGCCGCAAAATAGGTAAGTCCGGCATAGATTGCCGCAATAACTGCGGACTTGACGATAAAACCTGTCTTTTTGTTATTCATTTTTATCACTCCATAGTTTTATTTGAGAGTGAGTATTAAACCGCATTTGATACAATAATACTCAGTCTCCGTCAGGATGGTTTCGAACTGACGTTTATTTAAACAAATCATTCTTGATTTGCTTTTTCCTTTATTTTTTTAAGCGTATCATTCCACAGCTTTTTAGGTGTGGATTTTACATTCTTGTTGAAGGAAGAAAAAAGATTGCCCAAGCCTTTAAGAACAAGGTTTCGTGTTTCAGGGTCCAATCCTTTAAGGGTTTCATAAATCAACGATGAATTTTCTTTAAGATTTTCAGACCACTCAGAAAAACTTACGGCATTTTCTGTGTTAGCCGTGTTAATCATTTCAAACAAGGCTTCAACAAATTGTTCTCTTTGCAAAGGTGTTGAGCTGTAAACCCATTCGTTGAAAGTGGCATCAAAGAATTGTGATGACATATACAGCTTTTCACCGTCAACAAAATCATTGTTCACAACGTCAATCTGCCACAAAAATGGGTCGTGTTGCATAATTCCCGAACCTTCGCTTTTTATTATTCGATAATTTTCACGGTTGTTCAGAAGTACGCCGATTAAAGATTCTTCGGGAATGAATTTCTCGATTAGCTTTTCAGTTTCAGTATGTTCGATTGACTCAATAAATTCTTTTGTAAATCCAGGACTGTCAAAGCTGTGAATTACAGAAATCTTGCTTTTGGTTTTAGTTGAACACATTGTACCGCTGTAAATAGCAAGGTTTCCGCCTTTTGAATGACCGGTGAGAATGATTTTGCCTTTAACCTTTTTTGCAACTTCATCAATATAAAGTGCAGAATGACTTTGCGCGGCAACGGGGGAAGTGAAAAGCATATTAAAGTTTTCTTTCCAACCCGTAATCGTGGAATCCGTACCACGAAAAGCAATAGTAACATCTCCGTTTGGAAGAATAAATGCGATAGCACAAAATTGAGTGTCTTTTTCTGTGTCAAAAATATCCTCGTAGTAATTCACACGCACTTTGCCGTATCGATTACTGTAAGCTGCTGCATTAAGCAGTTTTTTGTTTCTTTCAGCAGTTCTTTCAAGTGGAAAAACGGCTTCATAATTTTCACTTTCTGCAATATCGGACAAAAGCAAACCTTTTCCTTTGCTTTTATGGTCAGGAACAATGTTGTCATAACTCAAATAAGAAAGCTGGGCAAACACCAGACTGTCAATAGGAGAGTAGGGTAGCGTGTCGAAATCTTTATGTGAGTTTAATAAAGCGTAATCAATAATGTCTGCCACTTGATACCGTCTCCTTAATGAAAAATATAGTAATATGGTAACTTATTTCAGTAAAAAATTCAAGTATATATTTATAGATTGTGAAAGATAAAAAAATAAAGAAGCCGCAGAAGCAACTTCTCTATTTTTGGTGCTGGTGACCGGACTTGAACCGGTACGGTATTGCTACCGAGGGATTTTAAGTCCCTTGCGTCTGCCGATTTCGCCACACCAGCATACTGTTTCGACAGCCATATTATTATATATTATGAAAATTAAATTGTCAATATTATAATTCAATAATTTTTGCATTGAGAAGAGTTGCGTCTTCAACGTCGTGACTGATAATTATAAAATTGCGTTTTTCACTTTCTTGCTTAATGATTTCACAAATTTGCTTTTTTAACTCATCATCCAACCCTTTGAAAGGCTCGTCAAGAATAACCAATTCACTGTCAAAGCAAAGTGCACGGGCAAGAGACACGCGTCGTCTCATTCCACCGCTGAGTGTCAGAGGTGAACTGTCTTTTTCGTGTTCAAGTCCCATAAGTTTGAGATAATGTAAGGCGTTTTTTTCGTTGCAAACAGCAGTTAAATTTTTGAGTACAGAGATAAAGGGGATAAGCCTGTCTTCCTGAAACATAAAAGAAATTTTGTTTGTGGGTGTATCTATTTTTCCGCCGTCAGCTTTTTCAAGACCTGCCAAAATGCGAATTAAAGTTGTTTTTCCAAGTCCCGATTCACCTTTAATTATAAGAATATTATCAAAATCCAAGAGCTTTGAATAATTATCAAAAACTACTTTTTTGCCATATTTTTTAGTGAGATTATTTATCTGAATTTTCAATGAAATAACCTCCCTTTGACATAATCTTTTTAAAAACAAAATCAAGAATTGTAACAAGTATTTTTTCAAGAGCAAGACTAAGTATTATAATCACCGCAGTCCACGCAAAAAGGTCAACTGTTTCAAGATAAACCTGAGAATTTCTTAAATTGATACCAATTGAATTTTGCGGTGTACAAAGGACTTCTGCGGCGATACCAGCTTTCCAACCAAGACCTACTGCAGTTTTACAAGCAGATACAAACCCTGGAACAGCAGATGGCAAAAATATAAGCTTTAATTTCTTTGAAAGTCCAAAATTATATGCATTTGCCATTTCAATAAGTTCTTTATCTGTATTAACAATTGAGTTCGTAACATTAGCCCATACAACTGGCATTACCATTAAAACTGTTATAAATACAGGTACAGTTGTTTTGTTGAGCCAAACAAGCGCCAATATAATAAACGAGACGATAGGGGTGGTTTTAACCGCAGTCAGAAACGGTTTAAAAAGTGTGTTGAGTATTGAAGAAAAAGCAGTTACAACACCCAAAACACTGCCGAGAATAACGCCGATGATATAGCCTGAAGTAATTCCTTTAAACGAATTTAAAATGCTGAGCCAGAAATCACCGTCAGGCAAAAATTCAATAAGTCTTGTAAAAACGTCAAAAGGGGCAGGGACTAAAATATCAAGGTCAACTGAAATATAAACAAAGTGCCAAAGCCCCAACCAAAAAGCGATGGTCAGGGCTGTTTTTAAAATCTTTTTAATTGTTACCTTATGCTCCGTAATAGAAGTCATCATCAGGCAACTTACCTCCAACTGATTTTGGATTTGCATCAAAGAAAATCTGAAGATTTGCTGATACAGATGCTTTCATATCAGCACCGTCAATATAGGCAATGTTACAGTTTGGAATAGCTTTTTTAGCAACCGCAGCCTTTGGAATAATACCGTATTGCTCGCAAAGTGCGGCGGCAGTATCAACGTCTGTATTTACCGCGTTGATGGAAGAATGATATTCCATAAGGAACATATCAACTGCGGCTTTGTTAGCTTCAACAAAGTCTTTTTTAGCAATAATAACACCCTGAATAAGAGTTTTGCCGCTGATTTTTTCAAATTCTTCTGTGAGGTTGAGAGCTATTCTCAAATCAGCGTTTTTTGTTAATGCCGCAGTAACCTTTGGTTCAGGAAGCATTGAAATTGTAGCCTTGCCGGATGCCGCAAGTGTTGCCAGTTCGTCGTGTGACGTAACGTATTCAACCTCAACCTTATCTGCAATACCGCTTTGCTCAAGAAGATAGTTAAGAATATATTCAGGAGTTGAACCTTGACCTGTTGCATAAAGTTTTTTACCTGCAAGGTCATTGAGTGAGGTGATTGTGTTGCCGTTTTCAAGAATGTAAAGAACACCTTTTGTGTTTACGGCAAGAACTTGAATATTTCCCTCAAGTTTATTGTAAAGCGTAGCGGCAAGATTGATTGGACAAGCCGCGATGTCATAAGAACTGTTGGTCATACCTGAAACAATTTCAGTTGGGTCGCTTACTACTGAAAACTGATAGTCATTTTTTGCGAGTTTGTCATCCTGACTTTTCATAAGGTTTACCATACCGATACCGGTAGGACCTGCAAGACCTGCAACTCTCATACTGATGCTCTGATATGGAGCTTCCGTTGTTGTTTCGTCTTCATTGTTTGTTGTACCGCAAGCCGCAAAAGCAAAAACAATTGCGAATACAAGAAGTAATGAAATCACTCTTTTCATTTTAATCATCCTTTAACATATATTTTTTTACCGTCACGACAGATTTTTTCTTGCTTTTCAAGGCTTTCCATAACCCTGTAAAGACTGGCTCTGCTAATGTGCAAAACATTGGAAAGCTCTGTCATTGAAACGGATATTTCACATTTGCCACAGTTTATATCTGCATTTTTTTTAAGATAGAGTAAAAGTTTTTCTTCTGCGCTTGATTGAGTATAGCCCTCAATTTTTGTGTTAAGAAAACCAATTCTCTCAGAAAGATAGGTGATATAATTAAAAGATACGGTGTTGTCTTCATTTATAAGCCTATCTATTCCTGCTTTTTCAAGTATTACAACCTTCAAGGCTGTAATCGCAACCACGTTGTTTTCAAAGGTATAGTCGGAATTGTAGAGGAAAGCCGCACCGAAAATTTCACCTTCTTTAAGATGGGAAATTACCGTTTCACCCTTTGAAACTCTTGCTTCGCCTTTTAAAATCAACCAAATAGCAGGTGAATAATTGTCTTGTGAAAGAATAGTTTCACCTTTATGAAAAGAAACAGCTTGACCGTATTCTTTCAAAACAGATATCAGCGTCTTTTCGTCAGCATTTCTGAATATTTTGGCTTTTTTAAGATTGTTTAAAGCGCATTCTAACGTTGTTTTAGTCATTTTTACCGCCTTTTTGTCTCAAATAATACAAAATTACAATATAATGATAGCATATAGTAATTCCTCTGTCAACATAAATGTAATGTCATTTCTAACAAAAAATTCTTCAAAAAGTCGCGTTAAAATGTCACTTTGATTATTGCGTATTTATATGCTCGGTGCTAAAATATTAAATGCTCAAATATTGCATATACAGAGGCGAATTACGTTATGGAAACTTTACTTTGCTTATCAGTTGCACTTTTTGCGGGACTGATGCTTTCCCGTGTTGCGAAAATTTTTAATCTTCCTGCCGTTACGGCTTATCTCGTGGCAGGTATTTTAATCGGCCCTTATCTGCTTGGTGGCTTAGGCGTGGAGGGATTGGGCTTTGTAAGTATGGAAAACATAAAGGCATACGATATTATCCCTGACGTAGCATTAGGGTTTATAGCCTTTTCAATTGGTAATGAATTCAGACTTTCTCAGCTTAAACAAATCGGCAAACAAGCAACGATAATCGGTATTTTTCAAGCGGTTTTAGCTTGTGTATTGGTTGACGTTGCGCTTGTTGTTATTCACCTTATTGCTCCCGATAAATTGTCTTTGCCTTCTGCAATTGTTCTTGGCGCTGTTGCAACTGCAACTGCACCTGCCGCAACCCTTATGGTTGTAAGACAGTATAAGTCCAAAGGCCCTCTTACAGATATTCTTCTTCCTATCGTAGCTCTCGATGATGCTGTCGGTCTTATTGTGTTTGCCGTTTCATTTGGTATAGCAAAAGCCTTAATCGTGGGCAGTATAGATGTAATTTCAATTATTGTTGAACCGCTTTTAGAGGTTGTGTTATCACTCTTGCTTGGAGCAGTGATGGGATATTTGTTTACTTTCTTTGAAAAGTTTTTCCATTCAAGGTCAAAACGACTTGCAATGTCAGTAACCTTTGTTCTTTTAACCGTTGCCTTATCAATGTTGAAATTTGAAATCGGCGGAATTCATATTGCGTTTTCCTCGTTGCTCGTTTGTATGATGCTTGGAACGGTTTTCTGTAATATCTGTGATTTTTCAGAAGAGCTTATGGACAGAATTGACCGTTGGACAGCGCCGTTGTTCATTCTGTTTTTCGTAATAAGCGGTGCCGAGCTTGAACTTTCAATTTTTACGGATATGGGAATCGTGTGCATCGGTCTGGTTTATATTGTAGCACGTTGCGTCGGTAAACATTTCGGCGCATCAATAAGCGCAAAGGCCACGAAGTGCGATGAGAAGATTGTGAAATACTTGGGCATAACTCTTTTCCCGCAGGCAGGTGTGGCTCTTGGTATGGCAATCAAGGCTGAAGAACTCGGAACGGAAGGCACGATTGTTGCAAATATTACGCTTTTCGCGGTGTTAATTTATGAAATTGTCGGTCCGTTCCTTACCAAAAATGCTTTGTTTAAGGCAGGGGAAATCAATCCTCACGAAAAAGTCAGCGCAAGAGATACTGTAAAAGTAAAATAAATTATTTGTAATTAAATGTTAAAGGATGATTTTTATGTAAATTTAAATCATCCTTTTTCTTTATTTTCATTGAAAATCATAGTATTATATGATAAACTTTATATATCTGAAGTATATTACAAAGGGCGGAGGTCTTTTTATGAAATACATTATCAATCGTGCAAATTTCAGACAATTCGATATTGCTGAATTAGGCAAGTTATCCCCAAGAGCATATTTTATTCCTTATGCTGTGAAAAAGTCACTTTACGAGCAATCTGTACTCACTGAACGTTATAACAGCACTATGGTTCACGTGCTTAACGGAGAATGGGATTTTAAATATTACGAAAAGGATATGCTCATTCCAAATGAGTTTTATACTGAACGTGTTCAGTTTGATAAGGTAATTGTTCCAAGCACGTGGCAGAGAACGGGCTATCGTGAGCCTTGTTATCTGAATACCCGCTATGAGTTTAATCCAAAACTTTATCCTGAAATGCCTCAGGACGTACCAATGGGTATTTACAGAAAGTTCGTTGACGTCAAAGACCTCGATAAGACTTATATAATCACTTTTATGGGTGTAATCTCATCACTTGATTTGTATGTAAACGGCGAATTTGTCGGTTACAGTGAGGGCGCTCACAATTCTGCGGAATTTGACATTACGAAATACCTAGTTAAAGGTGAAAACGAAATTCTTGCCGCAGTTTCAAAGTGGTCAACGGGTACTTATTTGGAATGTCAGGATATGTTCCGTGAAAACGGTATTTTCCGTGACGTGCTTCTCTATGAATATGAAAATACTTATCTTTACGATTTCGGTGTTGAAACGGTAAAGAATGGAGAAAATTACGATTTGTCAGTTACCTTTGAGTTTAAGGGTGACCTTAACGGTGCGTCGATTTCAGCCGAGCTTTTTGACGGTAAGAAATCTCTTGCAAAAGAAACGGCAGACGCTCGTGCAAAATCGAAAATTATATTCTCAAACCTTGACGTTGTTGAATGGAATGCTGAAGAACCATATACTTATGATTTGCTTATTACGTTTGCTGACGGTAACGGCAAAAAGACTTACGTGAAGACTCTCGTTGGTTTTAAAACGATTGAGATTAAAGGCAACGTGTTCTATTTTAACGGTATGCCGATTAAATTCAAGGGCGTAAATCATCACGATACGAATATGTATAACGGCTACGTACTGACAGGTGAAGAAATCAAAGCAGAACTTGAGCTTATGAAAAAGTTTAATATAAACTCAATTCGCACGTCTCACTATCCACCTGACCCGACACTCTTAACACTTGCAGACTTAATGGGCTTTTATATTATTGACGAAGCTGACATTGAAACTCACGGCGCAGGGGATATTAAAACGCCTTATGATAACTGCCTTATCAGTGATGACCCTAAATGGTCTGACAGATATGTTGACAGAGTAAGCCGTATGTATCGTCGTGACCGTAATCATCCAAGCATTACGATGTGGTCATTGGGAAATGAAGCGTGGGGATATTATTGTCAGGATAAATGCTATGATTATCTTAAAGAACAGGGAACAAAAATCCCTGTCCATTATGAAAGTGTAGTTCATACAAAGCGATTTGCTTATGACGTAGTGTCTGAAATGTATCCGTCTCAGGAAAACGTGGCGCTTTACGGTTCACAGAGTCATAAGGATAAGCGCTATCACGAAAAGCCGTATTTTATGTGTGAATATGTGCACGCAATGGGTGTTGGACCCGGTGGTGTAGAGGGATATTGGGAAAGCATTTACAAATATGACAACCTTATGGGCGGTTGCGTATGGGAATGGGCAGACCATGCCGTTTATCACGACGGAAACGATAAATATAAGTTTAAATATACTTACGGCGGAGACCACGGTGAAGAAAAGCACGACAGCAACTTCTGTGTTGACGGTATGCTTTATCCCGACAAAACACCTCATACGGGCGCTTACGTAATCAAAGCAGTTTACCGTCCTGTGAGAAGTAAACACGTCAGCGGAAAAGTGTTTGAATTTACAAACACAAACCGTTTTAAAAATTCAAAATACCTTAAAGTAATCTGGACTCAATATCTCAATGGAATTGAAAAGAAATCAGGGGAATTGTCTCTTGACATTGAACCGATGCAGACTAAGTCTTATGAAATTCCGTTTGTTGAGTGTGATTCTTCTCAGGACAATCATATCAATATTGTGTATTTTGATGGTGAACATCAGGTTGCTGTTGAACAGTCAACAATCAATGATACTGCGACGTTTATGCCTGAATTATCATCAGGTGTGGTTAGCGTATCTGAAGAAAAAAATCTTGTGACCGTGTGCTTTGAAAACGGTAAGGCTGTTTTTGATAAAAAGTCAGGTGAAATGCTTAATTACATTAAAAACGGTTATGAATTTTTAAACATCAATCCTGCTGATAAGAAAACGGGATTTATTCCAAATCTTGTAAGAGCTTCTCTTGATAATGATTCTTACGGTCAAAAGGGTTCGTGGGAAAAAATCAAACTTAATGAAGCCGCAATAGTTTGTAAAGCCTTTGATTATGCCGATAAATCCTTCTGCGCAAAAATCGGTGTAGCTTACGTAATTAAAAACGGCTTTAAGACATATTTCAGAGTTAATGTGATTTATACCGTTTACAGTGACGGTCTTGTTAACGTTGAATGTCAGCTTAATAAGGGCGCATTTGGATGCGATGAGCTTCAGCGTTTCGGCGTATCCGTTGAATTACCAAAAGAGTTTAGTGAGATTGAGTTCTACGGCAGAGGCTCTCACGAAAAAATGGAAAATATCTGTGACCTTAAAGACCATGCATATATCGGCGTTTGGAATACAACCGTTGAAGCTATGCACGAGCCTTACGTTATGCCGCAGGACAACGGAAATTGCGGTGGTGTTAAGTGGTTGAAACTTATGAATGGTGACGGTAACGTGTTTACAGTTTACGGTGAGCCAAAATTCAGTTTCTCTGCTCATAACTATACACAGAAAGCGCTTGACAAAGCAAAGCATCAAGAAGAATTGGAATATTCTGATACAACGTTCCTTTGCATTGACGGCTTTATGCGCGGTACGGGTACAAACACTTGCGGACCCGATACGTTACCAAAGTATATTGTGAAATCAGACAAACCGATTTCGTTCAGATTTGCATTTAAAGGTGAATAATTATGCTTGAATACAAGTGGTTTGATAAGGGTATAATCGACGACTCTTTTCGCAATCTGCGAATTGAGGTTTTCGTCGAAGAACAAGGTGTACCTGAAGAAAATGAGTTTGACACTTATGATTTGGAAGTGCCGCATCTCGTGATTTTTTCTGATGGCGAAGCGGTTGCTACGGGCAGAATAGTTCCTTGCGGTGAAGAGACCGTTAAAATCGGCAGAATTGCGGTTAAAAAAGATAAAAGAGGTTTGCGCTTGGGTGAAAAGATAGTTCTTGAATTGCTGAAAAAGGCAAAAGATGACGGAGCTAAAACCGTGTGCTTAGGCGCTCAGACTCATGCAGTCGGATTTTACGAAAAATGCGGATTTTCCCTTTTGGGTACTCCTGAATATTTGGAGGAAAACATTCCTCATTTTGATATGATTTTGCACTTTGGAGAATAGTTATGAAAATTAACGAACTTTATTATGAAGTACCGCCATCAAAATTAAAGATGAAAAAATCGCGTCTCAAGGGCTTTGAAAGTCTTTGGGAGCAAACTTCGTTGCCCCTCGGTAACGGCAGCTTGGGTATGAGCATAATGGGTGAAATTAAGAATGATAAAATTATTCTTAATCATAAGACTCTCTGGACGGGCGGACCATCGCCAAAAAGACCCGACTATTGCGGCGGTAACGTAACAACACCCGATAAAGACGGAAAGTTGCCGCACGATTACTATGCTCAAATTCGTGAGGAGTTTAAAAAGGGCAATAATAAAGAAGCACACGAACTTTGTGAAAAACTTGTGGGTATCAGCGACGGATATGGAGCATATCAATGCTGGGGCGAACTTGAATTCGCGTTTGACGATATTAAAAAATATAGAAATTATGCTCGCACTCTTGATTTGTCAACTGGAGTTTGCACAATCACTTATTCTGCACTGCTAAAGGATAAATCCAAGGTTAAAGATACAAGAGAATATTTCGTATCTTATCCCGATAAATGCGCCGTTATAAAAATGACGCGAGAGGGCGGAAGATTCAATTTCAATTACAACCTTGCAACTAAGCACGGCGGTGATATTGAATATAAAGACAATTTAATAATTCATACAGGAAAACTTTCAGATAATGACCTGCAATACTGTCTTTATGCCAAAATATTAACTGACGGTGACAGAATAACCGTTGGAGACAGTCGCAGTATCATGGGTGCAACTGAAGTTGTCATTATTCTTTCAGCAGATACGGACTATCTTGACGTGTATCCGAATTACAGAACGGGCGAGAGGACAGATGAGCTTGTTGCCCGCGTTATAAGCCTTGTTGAGAATGCGTCAACAAAAGATTTGTCAACACTTACAAAAAGGCATACAGAGGATTTTACGGCACTCTATAACAGAGTGAGTCTGGACCTTGATGGCAATATGACGGGGCCTGCCGATGTGCTTGTTCGCAAGTACAAAAAAGCCGACCGAAGAAGCGCGGAACAGCTTCTTTATCAGTACGGTAGATATTTAGCGATTTCTTCAACCCGTGAAACCGATGTTTTGCCGTCAAATCTTCAAGGAATTTGGAACGTGTCGAACAGTCCTGCGTGGAGCAGTGATTTCCATACCAATATCAATTTGCAAATGAATTATTGGCCGATTTTTAACGGTAATTTGCATGAGTGCGGAAAACCGCTTATAAGATATATCAAATCAATGGTAATTCCGGGCAGACTTACTGCAAAATATTATACCAATATTGAAAGCACTGACGAAGAGAACAACGGATTTTTATTCCACACTCAATGCACTCCTTTTGGCTGGACTTGTCCGGGCTGGAACTTTGACTGGGGATGGTCTCCTGCGGCAGTGCCTTGGATTTTGCATAACTGCTTTGAATATTATGAATATACACTTGATACTGAAGTTCTTGAAAAAGACGTTTATCCAATGCTTAAAGAGACGGCAAAATATTTTGAAAAGCTGTTGGTTGAGTATAACGGCCGTCTTGTTACTGCACCTTGTTATTCTCCTGAACACGGACCTCGAACAATGGGAAACACCTATGAACAAGCACTGATTTATCAACTTTATTCCGATGCAATAAAAAGCGCAAAAGCATTGAACGTAGATGATGAATTAGTTGATAAATGGCAGGATATTCAAAAGAAACTTAAAGTTTATGAAATAGGTGAAAGCGGTCAGATTAAAGAGTGGTATCACGAAACAAAACTTGGTGAAATCGGACAGCACCATCATCGCCACATGTCACATTTGTTAGGCTTGTTTCCTTGTAACGTAATGAATTGGTATAACAATCCCGACTTGATTGAAGCCGCAATTGTTTCAATGAATCACAGAACGGATAAAAGCACGGGCTGGTCAATGGGACAAAAAATCAATAGTTGGGCAAGAGTTAAAGACGGAGATAGAGTACTTAAAATTATCGGCGATTTATTCGCAAACGGAATTTATCCTAATTTTTATGACTATCATCCACCGTTTCAAATTGACGGTAATTTCGGCTTTACGTCAGGTGTAAACGAAATGTTAATGCAAAGCCATTGCGGATTTATTGAGCTTCTTCCTGCATTACCGACTGAATGGCAAAAGGGCAGTATTAAAGGTCTTGTTGCGAGAGGAAATTTCACAATAAATATTGAGTGGAATAACGGTAAATTGGTTAAAGCAGAAATCACTTCAAATATGGGTGGTGTTTGCAAACTGTATTACGGTAAGTCAGAATATACAGTCGAAAACCTGTGCCAAAGTGAAAACGGCTTTGCCGAATTTGAAACAGAAAAAGGCAAAACATATACAATTAAAAATTAAATAACAATTTAAAAACCCTTCACCTTGAGGTGAAGGGGAAATGCTTGCGGTGGATGAGATATTTTGTTTCATCCACCGTTTTTTTGCTAATTCCTTGATTTTAAGCCGTTTGCAACCTAAAGTTTACATAAATTTTCATAGTTGACAAGCAAAGTTTATGGTGCAACCGAGTAAAATTTATTACGATATGTGTGTCGCCAAAACAAATGGCGAATAAACAAAAAACAATAAATTTTATACATCGAGGAGATACAATTATGAAAATCAAAAACACAATCAATTTCGGAATTCAAAGAAAAATCGTTGCAAATATGACGACTGAAAGCTGGGAAACAATTCCACACGTAACTTATAATTACGAACCCGATGTAACCGAGTTTATGAGAGAGTATAAAAAACTGAATTTTAATCGTAAGGGTATGGATAAAATCACGGTTAATACTCTTATGTTAAAGGTTATTGCAGAGGGACTCAAAGCAGCGCCGATAATGAATTCTCATATTGAATATAACAGAAAACTTGTTCGAGGTGAAATTAAAACCTTTGAAGATATAAATATTTCAATGCCAATGATTATGCCTAACGGAGAAATGATGACAATAAATCTTCATAACTTTGAGAATAAAAATCTTGATGAAATGACGGATTATATCAATGATGTTCAGCGCCGTTTTGAAAAGACTGATTTAACAGAAGCAATGTTTGAAGTGTCGCTTGATAACACTTTGACAGCACTAAAAAAAGGTAAAATCAAGCAGGCGATTTACCGTCTTATCGGTTCAAAGACGGGAAAACATAAAGTAAAAACTTTAAGCGGAAAAGCAAAGAAAGAATATGAAAGCATTCCTGAAACTGATAGAATTACAAAGAAGGATATTGAACAGGGTACTGTTACAATTTCAAATATCGGCTCACTGTATCGCGGTCAGCGCGGCAACGTGGGAATACTTGAAATAATTCCGCCGCAGGTGTGCGCATTCGGTGTTGGCGCTGTGCAGGACAGACCGGTTGTTGTAACTGACGGAAACGGGAATAAGAGTATTGAAATCCGTCAGGTGCTTCCAATCTGTATGGCGTTTGACCACAGAGCATTAGACTTTGGAGAAGCAGTACCGTTTATGAAAAGACTTGATAATATTTTCGCAAATCCTGAACAAATACACAATTGGAAGGGCGAAGAAAAGAATATTAAATATCACGAATTTACAACTACGGCAGTATAACCACGCTCTCCAGAAGAAGAAGGCAAAAAAAGGCTTCCCTTTGAGATGAAACTGACTGATGAGGTGTAAAATCAATACGACAAACTTATGATTCAGCCAACCGCGATACAACTGATATTTTCCAATATTTCCCTTATAGCTCAATTGACTTTTATCGCCAAATATTGTATTATTATTACATAATATTTTTATGGGTGATTGATATGAGAAAAACCTCAAAAATTATGGCAACCATAACTGCCTTTTTAATACTTGTTTCAATGTTTATTTTCCCTGTAAATGCTGCAACAGTTAATTATTCTGTTTCAAGTGTAAGCGGTTCTCAGGGCGGTCAAGTGACTGTTACTGTAAAGATGTCGTCAAGTGTTGATATCTGGGGCGCTAACGTAAGTCTTGGCTTTAATTCTTCGGAATTGCAGTACGTTAGCTCTGCAAAGGGCGGAATCGTGTCGGGGGGCAGTTTGCATCAGGAAGGCTCAACCGTCAATTTTTCAGGTATGTATAATGCTAAGAGTGGTACGGTATTTACCGTAACCTTTAAAATTCTTAAATCATCAGGTACGTCAAAACTTACATTGAGCAGTACCGAAAATACGGATAGTAACGGTACAACTCATTCCTGTTCAACAAGCGGTGGAACTGTAACGATTACAAAAGCAGTTACGGGTATTTCTCTTAACAAATCAAGTCTTACTCTTAAAAAAGGTGAAACTTCAACTCTTACCGCAACGGTAACACCAAGCGATGCAACCAATAAAACGGTTACATACACAAGCTCAAACACAAAGGTTGCAACCGTGAACAGCAGTGGTAAAGTCACGGCGGTAGGCGGCGGTACTGCTACAATCACCGCAAAAGCAGGTACTAAATCTGCAACATGTAAAGTTACAGTAAATGTAGCACAAACAGGTATTGCACTTTCGGGTAATGCTTCAAAAAC